>JANXXL010000159.1 GCA_025350625.1 Bryobacterales bacterium
GCCATCTGCGCGACTTCGTCCTCGCGCAACGCCAAATTGGCCAGATCCGCCACGCGGCGGACATCCTGCTCGGAAATCTTCACGCCGTTTCCTTTTTCTTCGACTGCTGGTAGAGCAGTCCTAACACCGGGTCGCCGATGCCATCGACTATCTGGACAGGACGCGCCGTTTCCGCCCGCTGGGGCGCTAATCGCCGGGGCATGGGACGAAAATCAATCTCGGTCACCAGCGGTTCTCCCAATTCTTTATGCAAATTTCGCAGCAGGAAATGGCGCAGAGTGTTGAGCTGCTTTTGCCAGACGAAATCTTCCACTTCCACCACCAAAGTCCCGCGAACCAGGTTTGTCGCGCGGGTTCGTTGGGCGACTTTCTTGCCCGCTGCCCTTGCCCAGGCGGCGCGCGCGCGAGTCTCGGGGTCAGTGATTCCTGCCGATACTTTTAGTTTTCCGATGAGACGGCCAGCGCGTTCCATGGTCTCCATTTGTCCGGGGGGAATTCGATTTTAGCATGCCGGGAGTGTTATACCGGACTGGTGGGCGAACTTATCTTAGCTTCCGAGTCTCCACGGAGAAGGGAATTGCTGGCGGTGGCCGGATTCCGCTTTTCGATACGCGCGAAACCCGTCGAGGAGGTGCGCCGGGCGGGCGAAAATCCGGTCGAATACGCGCGGCGGCTGGCTCGGGCGAAAGCCGAAGCGGCCTGGGAGACGCCGGAGGAAATCGTTTTGGGCGCGGACACCATCGTCGTGCTCGACGGCCGTGTTCTTGAAAAACCTCGCGACGCCAACGACGCCCGCGACATGCTGCGCCTCCTATCCGGCCGCGAGCATACCGTGATCACCGGCATTTGCCTGCTCCACGAGGGCGGCGCTGTCATCGACCACTCGGCTACTCGCGTAGGATTTGCGACACTCAGCGAGTCCGAGATTGGCTACTACGTCGCGAGCGGAGAACCGATGGACAAAGCCGGCGCCTACGCCATTCAAGGGCTCGGATCTAAATTCGTGGAGTGGATCGATGGCTGCTACTTCAACGTGATGGGTTTGCCGCTATCGCTGGTATACCGGCACTGGAACAAGCTAACTGCGGCCGAATAAGCCCTTCCATTTGCGAAGCACCAGTTCCGCCAGGTTCGCCATTATGGCGAATCCAAGCAATCCGGGCCAAAGCTGCAAAGTGGAAGCGAGCGTTCGTCCGCCTGCGTCGAACACGGCCTTGGGCGCAGGCTCGAACCGTCCGCCGGTGAATTCGGCCACCTGCTTTAAGAGAGCCTGGTTGGAACCGTATTCGGTGAGTTCCACTTCGGGCCGGTACAGTCCCACTTCCGGGAACGCCGGGGTATCGGCCAAGGGACGAACGCGGAACAAACCCTGTCGCGAACCAATCGGCAGTCTTCCGCGATACACTCCCGCACCGACCTTTCTCACCTCCACTTGTTTCTTGAAGCCGTCGGAGCCGATCACATAAATGGCGGGTATTTCTTTAGGTTCGTCCACACCCGCACCTAGCCGGTAACTCGCCACCAGATCGCCGTTGGCGCTGTCGTATTCGACCGTTGCCTCGCCAGCCTGGGTGTGGGGCAGTAGATCGCGGCTCAGGTTGGTCCAAAACTTGTCGTAGCCTTTCCAGTGCATCCACTCGGCGGCCCAGCGGGCCTTGGCGTCGGAAGTGAAGATCGCAGAGCGTCCCAGTCCGTACTGCCAGCGCACCAGGAGCGGCTCATGCTTGTCGAAGGTCAGAATCGTTTCGGCGGAAGGCTTCGCTTCAAATCGAACGTAACCCTTGAGAGGCGGCGCGGTTTCGATGTTCAGGCCTTCCAGGATCTCGGTTTGCTTCACCACCTGAGCGGCCAGCGGTTTTTCTACTGCGGTGGTGCCGGTGTGTTCCATCACGTCACGCAGAACAATTTGTTCCAGGCCGCTCGGATCTCGCAGGGCATAGAATTTGCCGTCGGCCAGGTTTGCCACCATCTCCAGATATTCGCGGTGCACATCCGCGCCCAGGCCGATGGTGGAAATGGTGACCTGATGTTCTTTGGCCTGACGCGCCAGCGCGTAGCTGTTGCCTTCTTCGGAAATCCCATCCGTCAGCAGCAGAATGTGGCGGTAAGTAGCTTCCACCGGCAAAATCTTTTGATACGCTTCTGTAAGCGCGGGTGCGATCTGGGTGCCGCCATCCGGGATAATGCCGGCGATCAGCGCGTTGATCGAACGAGGGTCGTCGGCTTTGCGGATCGGCACCGCCCAGCGGAACGAGTTATCGAAAATCAATACGCCAACTTGATCGATAGGGCGGAGATTGCTGACTAACCCGGTCGCAGCAGCGCGGGCCAGCTCGATCTTGGGCCCTTCCATGGAGGAGCTTTTATCCACGATCAGGACTACCACGGTGCCTTCAGCGGATTGCGGCGGTAGTAACTTCGCAGGAAGCGCGCGATCAAGCGCATCCTCCACCTTTTTCTTCTGGTCGTAGACATTCCGCTCGCCGCCGATCACCAGCAGACCGCCGCCTTGCTTGACGTATTTCTCAAGGTCATCCTTCCGCGGTAAAGGCATTTTCTCCAGATCCCAATTATTTAGAACTACGAGCTGATAGTCGGCGAAGTTGGTGGCTACGACATCGTTGGCGCGCGTTACTTCGAACTGCGCGGCGGCCAAGGCTCCGGGCAGCGCATTGTCGACGCCTGCCGGGTCCTCGGAAACATAGAGCGCCTTGGGACGGCGCAACATCACCGCCTGGTCGACCTGCAACGCGCCCGCGGATTGCGTCCGCACGGCTATGGTGAGATCCAACGCACCGGGCGTTTCGAGACTCGCGTGCATACGAATCGGATTAATGCCGCCGCCAAGCGTCACTTGCGTTACACCGAGCGAACGGCCTTCCGCCGACAACTCCACTTCGGCCGCGGTCTTCTTCGGCGCGGATACTGCCAAGTCGATGGCGAACTGTTCGCCGGTAAACGCATTGGCGGGCAGGCTCACCGATTCCAGGCGCAAGGCGGGCCGCTCGCGCCCAGCCATGGTGTAGGTGTCGATGGGAATCCCGGATTGCCGCGCCTGCCAGGCCGCGCGCGCGATGCTGCCTTTGTTTTCGTTGCCATCGGAAATCAGCGCCAGCCGCGGCAGCATTCCGGAGGGCAGGGAACTGATGGCCTCGCGAACTGCCGCTTCGAGATCGGTGGAGTGCCCGTCGGCGCCGGAGGTCAGGCGCAGTCGCCACGGCTTGCGGTCTTCGGAGACTTCAGCGACACGCGTCGAGCGGGCGAAGGGGATCACTCGCAGCGCGTTGCTGCCGCGCGCGTCGTCTAAGTCGGACGCCAGTTTCGAGGCCCGCTCCAGATCGCGCGGCGATACGCTCGCCGAAGTGTCGACCAGGACGCCAACCGCTACCTTAGCGGTGGAGATGATCAGGCGCGGTTGCGAGAGCGCCAGCAGGATGAGCGTAAAAGTTGCGACCTTGAGCGCCAGCCCCAGCTTGCGCGTGGTGCGGGGGTATTCGTAGTAGCCCCAGGCAAGCGGAATCCAGGCGAGCGCCAGTACCCAGCTACGATCGAAACTCATGACGCCTTTCTCCGGCGCAACCGTTCCACCAAACTCGGGGAATCGGCTCGCGCGGTCAGGCGCACAATGCTCCTCCGCCCATAGAGCAACCAGTCCGCCAGCAAGCCGAATCCGCCGGCGAGCGCCAGCCACGGCCACGGGGTAGGAGGGGTGGCAGCGGCTGTTGCACCACGCCGCACCCCGCGCGCGGCGTTCGCCGGCGGAGTCCACGCTACGTCGCCCACATCCGGCAAAGTGAGGGAATAAACCGTCTCCCGATCGCCCGTGATGACGCGCACATTTCCCGGCGCGCCGGAAAAGAACCGCAGGTTGTTGCGCTCGATGGTGAAGGGCAGCGGACGCTGATCGTTGCCCAACACTTTGATAGCGGCTGGGTTGAAGCCGTTCTCGAGAGCCACATTCACCGTGCCCACCGTTCCCGCTTGCACATCCGACCGGCGGAATACTTCGGGCGTCAGCCAGCGCAGGATGTTCGCCATCAATAGCGGAGTCGCCAGATCGTATTTCATGGCCGAGCGAACCGGATCAAAACCCAGGGCGACCATCTTGACGGTTCCTGGCCGCTCGACAACCACCGGGCCTTGGGTCGTTTCCGCTACTGCCCGGTCGCCTTGCGCAAGGGTGAACACTTCGGTCGCGGCCAGTTCTACATCCTTTGTATAGAGTCCTGCGCCGAGAGCCGTCTCTTGATGCCATTGATCGAGTTTCACTCGATTCGCATTCGCGCGAATGGCAAATGGCGACCCGGCGGGTGGCTCAATCCACACCGATGGGGTTTTCTTGGGCGCGTCCTTGGGGGCGAAGCGGTCGAACACCACGATATCGGCCGGGGTTTGTGGATCGTATTTCGCAGGAAGCTCGAAAGTGGCCTCCACTTGGCGGGTGCCCGCCAATAGCGGTTTCAACAGGTCTGGCTCAGGCGAATACACGGCCACGTGCAGCGGCTTGTCGATCGGAACTTCTATCACGGCGGCGTCGTCTTGCGGAAATGCATCGCCGCGGCCGTTGGTGGAGGTGACTCGCGCTTCGAGCAATCCACGGGTCTTGGCTTGAAATGCGAAGGTGGCTTGAGTCTCTGAGCCAGCCGCTAATGTCAGCGTCTTTCCGCCAGCCGCCGTGCCGGCATATTGCAATAAGAGCGTGACCTCGCGCGGCTTCAGCCCGTCGTTGCGCAGTTCCACGAAGGCTTCCCAGGCGTCGGCGCCCGTGGCGGCGCGTCTTACGCCCAGTTTGCGCAGCCCCACATTTTCGCCGTTCGAGGGAATCGATATGACGCGTAAGTTAGCCGGGACCGCTATCTCGGCATCCTGCTTCGCGATGCGTCCCGCGCCCACAAACACGATCTCGCCAGACTTCTGCGATTGCAACTTTTGTGCTTGCTGCGCGAATTCGAGCGCCTGCTCCAAATTCAGCGCCGAGTTGCTGGGACGCGAGCGCCGAATCGCATCCGCGACAGCGTTTTTATTGGACTCGAATTGCGTGACCGGCGTGGCCAGGGCGTCCGCGCGCACCAACATGACGCGATCCAGTTGCGGCAGCGAATTGACGTATACCAAGGCAGCGGTCTTCGCCTGATCGAGCAAAATGCCTTGCCGCGCGCGAGCCCCCATCCAGGCCGAAGTGTCGAGCAGCAGCACATGGTCCCGCGCCGCGCCCAGGTCGCCGATCCGCGGACCTGCAATCGCCAGCAGCAGCAACAGCATGCTCAGCACTTGCAGCAGCAGACTCCAGGGTTGATGGATGCGCCGCTTGTGCTTCAGTTCCTCGGGCAGTTTTCCCGCGGTCCAGAAGCGAAGGGTCGCCACGACTTGCCGTCGCTTGGTGCGATCCAGCAGGTACAGGGCGACGATCCCGGCGGATATCACCCCCGCCAGTCCCAGAAGCTCGCCGTAACTGAGGTTCAGAAAGTTCATGCCTACTGCACCGCGCCTGCCCTTACCATGGGGCCGAAAATAGCGTCTTCGATGGGAATCGACGTCGACAATCCAACATACCGCCCTCCGTTGCGCAGCGCCACATTCCGTAAGCTCAGCGCGTACTCGTCGAAAGCCGCGGTATAGGTGGCGCGCGCGGTCTCATCGAACGCCAGTTGCACGCGCGTGCCCGATTCGGCGTCCTCCAAATCCAGTTCGCCATCCCACGGCGGTTCGCGATCCTCGTCGGCCCAAACATGGATCAGGATAATCTCATGGCCGAAATCCGCCAGGTATTGCAGGGGTTTTTCGCAGCCTGCTTCGTCGAGGAAATCCGAGATCGCGATGACCAGGCCGCGCTGCGGATAGCGTGCAATGAAATCGCGAGTCATGTCGATGAAATGCGTCGCGCCGCCGGGTTTGAGCGCCTGCAGAAAATTCGCCACCGGCTGAAAGCGCTGCCGTCCTCCGCCCAGGCGCAGCGGATCGCCCAGTTTCTCGGCGAAGGGCTGGAGATAAATCGAATCCAGGCGCACCAGCGCGACATAACACAGGGCCGCCGCCAGCTTGCGCGCATAATCGAACTTGGAAGCACCCGTGGCTCCGCCGGTTGTCCCCCCTGTCGTCATGGAACGGCTGATGTCCACCAGCACCCGCACCGGAATGCGCGGTTCCAATTGAAACATCTTGAGGAACATTTTTTCCAGGCGGAGGTACGCGCGCCAGTTCACGGCGCGCAAGTCGTCGCCGTGATGAAACTGGCGGTGGTCGAGAAACTCCTGACCGCCGCCGGCGAATCGTGAGGTGTTATGCCCGCCCACCGCGCCCGGCAGGGATTTCTGCCACTGGACGGCGAGCCGTTCCAGCTTTTCGAGCAGCGGAGTATCGATCAGCGGCCCGTTATCAGCCACCGGCTATACCTTGGCGCCCGCCTGTGCTGCTACCACGCTGGGGATGATCTTGTTCAAAATCGTCTCCGGCGTTTGTCCATCGGCGTGCGCGTCGAAATTCAGAATGATGCGATGCCGCAGCACCGCTGCTGCCACTGTCTGCACGTCGTCAATCGACAGATGCAGCCGTCCCCGCAGCAACGCCAGTACCTGTCCACATTCGACCAGCGCCTGCGCGCCGCGTGGCGAGCTGCCGAAGCGGATGAACTTACGCGACAGCTCGTGCGATTCGGAAACGTCCGGCTGTGTCGCCATCACCAGATCGATAGCGTAACTCTGCACATGCGGCGCCACCAGAACATCGCGGCAAACCCGGCGCAACTGCAAAATTTCCTCGCGGTCGAGAATGGTCCCCAAATGCACTTCTTCCTTCTGCGTGGTGCGCGTCACAATGTTGCTCAAATCCTCGCGGGATGGATAGCGTACCAGGATCTTCATCAGGAACCGGTCGAGCTGGGCTTCGGGCAATGGATACGTGCCTTCCATTTCGATGGGGTTCTGGGTTGCCATCACCAGGAAGGGAGCTTCCAGTTCATGCGTGGTGGTGCCGCTGGTGACGGTGTGTTCCTGCATGGCTTCGAGCAGCGCCGATTGCGTTTTGGGAGTGGCGCGGTTAATTTCATCCGCCAGCACCAGGTGCGCGAATATCGGACCGGGCTGAAAGCGCAGTGCCTTGGCCCCGCTCTCGGTGTCGATAATCATGCTGCCTACGATGTCCCCGGGCATCAGGTCGGGCGTGAACTGGATGCGCGAATATTTCAGATGTAATACGCGCGCGAGCGTCCGCAGCAAAGTAGTCTTGCCCAGGCCGGGGACGCCTTCGAGGAGGACATGCCCGCCCGCCAGCAGGCAGATGAGCACACCGTCCACCACTTCTTGTTGGCCGACAATTACTTTTCCGATTTCCTCGCGCACCCGGTTGAGTTGCTGGGTGGCGAGTTGAAGAGCTGCGTCCGGTTGCACGCATAATATGATAACGCAGCATCGGCGGCACTCCCGAGTGCAGACTCCGCCCGTTAATAATATGATGTAAATTGCCCAAGTAGGCATTATGTGGATCGTCCGGCTCGCTCTCCGTCGCCCGTACACCTTTGTGGTGATGGCCGTCCTTATCGCCATTCTTGGCGGAGGCGCCATCGCGACCATGCCGGTCGATATTTTTCCCTACATCGACATTCCAATCGTGAGCGTGCTGTGGGTGTACCAGGGTCTGTCGCCGGAGGAGATGGAGAAACGCGTCATCACGAACTTCGAGCGCGGCCTTACTTCCGGCGTCAACGACATCGAGCACATGGAGTCGCAGTCGTATAACAGCATCGGGGTAGTCAGGATTTACTTCCATCCGAACGTCCAGATCGAAATGGCAGTGGCGCAGGTGACGGCACAGATGCAAAGCTCGCTGCGCTCCATGCCTCCGGGGATGAACCCCGCGATTGTAGCGAAGTACGATGCCGCGAGCGTTCCCATCCTGCAGTTGGGACTCACCAGCAAAACTCTGCGCGAGCAGGAAATCTTCGACTTTGGTAACAATTTTATACGCACGCAGCTGGGAACCGTGCAGGGCGCTTCGGTTTCCTACCCCTTTGGCGGCAAGGGTCGCAACGTGATGGTGGACTTGAACCTGGACGAGCTGTATGCGAAACAGCTGGCGCCGATCGATGTCTCGAATGCTTTGACGTTGCAGAATCTGATCCTCCCGGCGGGCACCGCCAAACTGGGCGGCACCGAGTATCAGATCAAGGTCAACAGCAGCCCGCTGGTTCTCGATGAATTGAACAACTTGCCGATTAAGACCGTAAACGGCGCAACCGTTTATATGAAGGATGTGGCTCAGGTCCGCGACGGCTTTTCGGTGCAGAACAATATTGTCCGCACCAACGGTTCGCGCGGAGTGCTGATGACTGTCCTCCGGACCGGGAAAACGTCGACACTGGACATAGTCAACTCGGTGAAGGCAGCGCTCCCCAAGGTGCTGGCTACGATTCCGCCGGAGCTGCAGGTAGTCACCCTTGCCGACCAATCGGTGTTCGTGCGCGCCTCCATTCAAGGGGTGGTGCGCGAAGCCCTGATTGCCGGAGCTTTGACGGGTATGATGATCCTCCTGTTTCTGGGGAGCTGGCGCAGCACGCTGATCGTGTGTATTTCGATTCCGCTCTCGATTCTAGCGTCGCTGTGTGTGCTTAACCTGCTGGGGCAGACCATTAACGTGATGACGTTGGGGGGTCTGGCTCTGGCCGTTGGCATATTGGTTGACGACGCTACGGTGGCGATCGAAAACATTCATCGCAATATCGGGATGCGTAAGTCGATGGTGCGGGCGGTGATTGACGGAGCCGCGCAGATCGCTATTCCGACCTTCGTCTCCACTCTTGCGATCTGCATCGTGTTCGTCCCGGTGCTGCTGCTGACCGGAACCGCCAAATACTTGTTTACGCCGATGGCCATGGCGGTGGTTTTCGCCATGCTCGCTTCGTATCTGCTGTCGCGAACCCTGGTGCCCACCATGGCGCATCATCTTCTCAAGTCTGAGGTCGCGATGTACCAGCTTGGTATTGAAGGTGAAGGCAGCGGCGGCAAGGGCGTGTTTTGGCGCATGCACCATATTTTTAACGGGCTGTTCGAACGCCTCCGTTTCCGCTATATTGGACTGCTCGATTGGTCCCTGCGGCATCGGGGGCCGGTGCTAGTCGCCTTTGGCGCGATCTTCGCAGCTTCGGTGGGGTTGCTCTTGCTGGTGGGGCAGGACTTCTTTCCGAATGTGGATTCCGGGCAAATGCGGCTGCATGCGCGAGGCGTTGCGGGCACCCGCATCGAACAAACCGAACAGCGGTTTATCGAGATCGAGCACGAAATACGCAGTGCCATTCCGGCGAACGAAATCGACACCATCATCGATAACATCGGAGTCCCCAACAGTTACGCCAGCATTGCTCAGGGAGACATCCCGACTATCTCCAGCGCCGACGGCGACATCATGATTTCACTGACCAGGGAGAAACACGGTTCTACTCTCGATTACGAAGTCGACCTCCGGAAACGGCTCAACCAGAGATTTCCGGACATGACTTTCTTCTTCCAGCCGGCCAATATCACCAACCAGATTTTAAACTTCGGACTCCCGGCGCCCATCGATTTGCAGGTGGTCGGCCGCGATACCAACGCCGGCTATCAGATTGCCCAAAAACTCGCCACGCGGATCTCGCGAATTCCAGGCGCCGCCGACGTGCATGTGCACCAAGTGGTCGATCAGCCGGAAATTCGCCTCAACGTGGATCGCGTCAAAGCCGGGCAATTAGGATTGACCCAGCGCGATGTCACTAGCAATATGTTGATCTCACTCAGCGGGAACAATACCATCGCTCCAAATTTTTGGGTGAACCCTGCGAATGGCGTCAACTATAACGTGGGCGTGCAGACGCCGCAATATAAGATCGACAGCCTGGACGCTCTGCTGCGCACGCCGGTCTCGGCTGCGACCAATGCGATCAATTTCACCACTCCGGGCGGGCAGAGCGGCGTGACGGGGAATGCCTCGGTGGGCGCTTCACCGAACGGCGCTTCGCAAGCCTACGGAAATCCCGGGGCGATCGCCGGTAACACCCAATTGCTGTCAAATTTGGTTACCGTCACGCGCGGGAAGGGCCCGGTGATTGTGAATCACTATAATGTCCAGCCGGTTTTTGACGTCTATGCCAACGTGGACCGGCGGGACTTGGGCGGAGTCGGGTCGGAAGTTGAAAAAATCATGCACGAAGAGCGCGCCCATCTGCCGCGCGGCACGACGCTTGAATTACGGGGGCAGTACGACACCATGCGGTCGTCTTTTTTCCGTTTGGGACTGGGGATGCTGGTGGCGGTAGTTCTCGTGTATCTGCTGATGTGCGTGAACTTTCAATCGTGGCTCGATCCGTTCATCATCCTCACTGCGCTGCCGGGCGCTATGGCGGGTATTTTGTGGATACTCTTCGTAACGGGAACTACGCTCAATGTCCCGTCGCTCATGGGCTCCATCATGTGTATAGGCGTGGCCACCGCGAACAGTATCCTGATGGTCACTTTCGCCAATGACGAACGGAGGCTCGTGCCTTCAGCGCGGGAGGCCATGCTTTCGGCCGGGTATGCGCGCATTCGGCCGGTCCTGATGACGGCGGTTGCCATGATGCTCGGTATGCTTCCAATGGCGCTCGGTTTGGGAGAAGGCGGCGAGCAGAACGCTCCCCTGGGGCGTGCGGTGATTGGAGGATTGTTATTTGCTACCGTCACCACGCTGTTTGTGGTTCCCGTTATCTATAGCTATCTGCGAACGCAACCGCCTGTGGATCACGAGCGGCTTTTGGAAGAAGAGGAACGGGAAGACGCGGTCGAATCCGAGTGGAACTTGTCAAGACCGTATTCAAGCATCTGATGCGATATACCGAACCCAACCCTGGATCAGAAGAAATCCCCGTGCGGGAAGCCACCGAAGAAAAACTGCGCCGGGAAATCGAAGACCTGAAGCGGCAGCTTAACGACCAGAAGGCGCACAAGGGTCTAAATCAAAGTCCACTCGCGAAGCCCTGGCATCCTTCCGCCATCACTATCTGGTCTCTTTTCCTGGGCGCGCTAGTCCTGCTGGTGGTGGCATTTTTCGCCGGCTACATTCCTTTGCAGAAGCGCAACAGTCTAATCCGGGGCCAGGCGCAGGAACAGGAGCAGGCTCTGCCGCGAGTGGAAGTGATCGAGGTTGGAAGCTCCTCGCGGAGCAGTGAATTGCAATTGCCCGGTAACATTCAGGCGGTGACGGAAGCGCCCATTCTCGCGCGCGCCGACGGCTACATCAAGCGGCGCATGGTGGACATCGGCGACCGGGTGCAAGCCGGCCAGCCCGTGGCGGAAATTGAAGCGCCCGAATTGGACCAGCAGATTCGCCAGGTCAAAGCGAATTTGCAGCAGGCGCAGGCCGCGCTCGAGCAAGCGCTCGCGAATCACGAGCAGGGGAAATCCAACCTGGAGCTGGCCCGCGTTACCGCGCAGCGCTGGGGCAACCTGGTGGCGCAGGGAGTGGTTTCGAAGCAGGATAACGATCAGTACCAGGCTCAATATCAATCGCAGATCGCGGGTGTGCAGGCGCTTGAAAAAGCGATTGCGGCTCAGCGTGCGAACGTGGCGGCCACCGAAGCCAACCTGGCGCGGCTGGATGAAATGCAGGGCTACCGCGTAGTGAAGGCGCCTTTCGCCGGAGTGATCACCTTGCGCAATGTGGATGTAGGGGCGCTGGTGAACGGCGGCAGCACGCTGCTCTATCGCGTAGCGCAAACCGGCACGCTCCGCGCCTATGTCAATGTTCCCCAGACCAATGCCAGTTCTGTAAGGCTGGGGCAGCCGGCACGCTTGAGCGTCGCCAACCTGCCTGGCCGCTTTTTCGCCGGCACAGTCGCGCGAACTTCGAACTCGCTCGATCCCACCAGTCGCACCATGCTGGTCGAAATTCAGGTTCCTAACGCCGACGGAGCGCTCTTGCCCGGCATGTACGCTGAAGTCGACTTGAGCAGCGCTCGAACAAATGCGCCGCTCCTGATTCCCGCTGACGCTCTTATGGTTCGCTCGGATGGCACTCAGGTGGCGGTCGTCCGCGCGGACTCAACCGTGCATCTTCAGAAGATCAAAGTCGGCCGGGACTATGGGGATCGTCTAGAAGTGATGAGCGGATTGCAGCCAGGCGATACGGTCATCGTGAACCCCGGTGATGGAGCGCGGGAAGGGGTCAAGGTTAACCCGGTACCCGCGGCCGCCAAAGAATCCAAATAATCGTTTCAAGTAGTCTTGAGAAGGACCGCCGTTATATTGTCCGGGCCGCCAAAGTCGCGCGCCAGAGCGATTAACTTTCGGCACTTGGCCTCTAGCGAATCGTCCCCGCCCAGAACCTGCTCGATACGCTCGTCTGGAGCCACGCCGTGCAGGCCGTCGCTGCAGAGCAGCATATGTGCGCCGGGCGACGGGTGGACGTGGTAGTGGTTCACCCGCAGCTGGCCCGATACGCCGATCGCCATCGTGAGCACATGGCGCATTGGATGAATCTTGAGAGTATCCTCGTCCAATCCCAAGCGCCGGCCGACCTCGTGTACCCAAGTCTGGTCCTCGGTGATCGCTTCGAGCTTGCCGTTTTCAAATAAGTAGGCCCGGCTGTCTCCCACACTGGCGACGAAAAGATCGCCTTCGTGTTCGACGGCCGCCACCAGTGTAGTCCCCATGCCCTCCATAGCTGGATTTGCGTCGGCTTCTTTCATCACGCGCTGATTGGCTTTGGCAAAGGCGTCCAGCAGGTCGTCCGGGGAGGTAGGCCCCGCGGCCGCTTCAATCGTGTCGCGAAGGGTTTCTACCGCCAGGCGGGACGCGTGTTCGCCGGCCTGCGCGCCGCCCATGCCGTCGGCAACTACATATAATCCGGCAGACGGCAGGAGGAGGAAACAATCCTCGTTGTTCGTGCGGACGCATCCAGGGTCAGAAACTCCGAACGACTCGATCATTGGCTTACCGAATTATACATAGGTATCGTGAGCAGACGCGGTTTATGGTCTGGCGGGATTGACCAGAGCTTTCAATTGCAAGTAGGCCCGCTCTTCATAATTGCTCTTCAGGCGCTCGAGAGTTTCGAGACGCGCGTCGCCGGGGCGAAGGTTCTGTTTTTTGAGGCACAGGCCCAGCATCAAGGTCGCCCAGTCATCGTCCGGCTGGCGATCGAGCACCGCGCGGAAGCGGTCCGCCGCGCTCGTGTAGTCGCCCTTTTTCCACAGCGCGTAGCCCAGGTTGAAGTGGTAAACCGGATCATTCGGATCTCCTTCAAGAGCTTTGCGGAAGGAATCGACCGCCTGTGGCAGATTGCGCCGGTTCTGCGCGGCGCCGAGGTTGTTTAAGACCTCGCTCAGCGGCACCATGTCGGCGACGGTTTGAAAAGCTTTCTGGGCCGCCGCGAAATCTCCCGATTGGAATAATGAGAGACCCAACAGGAAGCTGGCTTCGCGGTAGTGTACGTCGTCGGCGGAGATCTTTTGCAGCCACTCCGCAGCTTGCCGGTATTCCTTACGATCGTAATGCAGTCGTCCCAGTTGGTAGTCCGCATGGCCGAAGCGGGAATCCAGGCGCGCCGCCTGCAGAAAGAAACGCTCTTGTTGTTCGGGCGAGCGCGCCAGCAGGCCGCGGACATAGTTCTCTTCGGCGTCCAGGCGAACCGGCGGGCGCAGGACGCGGAAATCGGATTCGAGCGGCGCCAACCTCGGCGCCAGCAGCACCAGCGCACGCCATGCCAGATGCGCCTCGAGTGTGGGCAGGTCTTCGAGATTCCCGGTTTCGATGAACTCGGAGCTGAGGCGGAAGCGGCGCCGGTCGAACACATGCGCCGTGATTTTGAGCGACCCGTCGGCTAATTCAAAGGCGCCATAAATCACCTGCTCGGCGTCGAGCGCCTCCCCAATCTTCAGCATGGAAGCCTGCGTCAGCGCCCCCAGCACGCGCAAATTCAACTGATGGTATGCGTCGTCGATTTCAGCTCGCGAAAGGGTGACGATGCCGCGCGCCCCAATTGCATCGCGCACAGTTTCAGCGATACTTTCGCCGATCCAGTCAAGCGAAGCCTGCGACGGATCAGTAGCGGCAGTGCGGTTGGCGAAAGGCAGGACGGCCGCCGTTTCGGCGACCAGACGAGTGCCGGCAGCAGCGCAGACGAGTAACAGAATAAGCCGGCGTAAGTGCATTCAAGCTCAGTGTAACAGTGGCACGAAGCCCATTCGTCTATTGACACCGATGTTAGCAGCGTGTAGGGTTAAGGCCCCGGTGCTCAAATGCCACTATGCGCGTTTTGCAAAGTCGAAGATACCATGCTGTACGAAAGCGGCGTGCCGGTTTGCCTTAAATGCAGTGATCCATCGCCCGAACGTCGCAGGGCCAGGATCGCGTTATTCCGGGGCCTGCATGAGGCAGTACACCGCGCGGAGGCCGCTACAGAAGCTTTCGCGGCTATCACTTCAAGAATCCCCAGTGGGATTCCGCATGCGGACGGCGTGCAGCGGATTCGCAATGCCTCACACGAACTCACGGCAGCCCGGAACGAAATGATGGAGGCGCATCACCGGCTGAATGAGTTTTTGGAACGCGGTACCGTGCCCGAAGACCTGAAGCGGATCGGGTGAGCCCTTCAACGCACACTTCAGGCACCACCGTTAGCCGTTTTCGGGCACGATCCATTCCACCTTGTCGGTAACTTGGGCAAAGGCAAGCGCGCGGACTTTCACCGCCGTAAGGTGCTTGGACTTCGCCATATACAACTGTTCGTGGGTCTTGGAAGTTTCGACGCGACTATGCGCCCAGCCATCAGCCTCCCGGGCCTCGAGGTGAAGATCTCCGACGTAGGCGTGCTCGTGCGGGTCGTTCATTGTCGCAAGGATATCGCGGCGAGTAGGGGCATCTTTTGGACCTAATTCAGACAGTACCCACTACCCAAAACCCGCCTGGCGAGCAACTTCGGCGGCAGCAGTTATGATCCCGGGCTGATTTCCGAAACCACTTAGCCAACGGATCTCGGAATCGCGGCGGAACCAGGTGAGCTGGCGCTTGGCGTACTGGCGGGTCTCGATAATGGTGGATGAAATGGCTTGCTCCAGTGTCAGCGCACCACGCAGATGCAACAGTGCCTGTTTGTACCCTAGAGACTCGAACGGTTTTTCGCCGCCGTTTGCTCCCTGGGCGAGCAGGCATCGCACCTCTTCGATCAAGCCATGCTCGAACATCGCGCGCGTGCGCGCTTCCAAGACCTGCTGCAAAGCGCCCCGGTCAGGGTCAAGGCCCAGCTTCAGCACCGAGTAGCCTTCGAGCGGCCGGGCGGCAGCCGGCGACGGCAGCGGCCGCTGCGTGAGCAGACGGATTTCGAGGGCGCGCATGGTTTTCTGAACATCGTGAGCGTGGATTCGAGCTGCGCCGCCGGGTTCGAGCCGCGCAAGGATACGGTGCAGACTTCCCGGCCTCGCCTGCTGCCGCGAAAGTAGCCGCTCGCGAACGCCGTGGTTTCGTCCCGGCAGTGCGGGCAACCCTTCGAGCAGTGCGCGCAGATAGAAGCCGGTCCCGCCCGTCACTATCGGGAGGCGATTCCGCCCTGCGATCTCGGTCAGGACTTCGCGGGCCCGGCGGGCATAATCACCGGCCGAGTAACTTTCCTCGGGCGCAAGAACGTCGAACAGATGATGGGGGATCCCCTGCCGGTCTTGGGGGAGCGTTTTAGCGGTCCCGATATCGAAGCCCCGGTAGAGTTGAAGGGAGTCGCAATTGACGATTTCGCCGCCGAATTTCTGCGCCAGCCACAACGCTAAAGCGCTCTTGCCGGAGCCAGTGGGGCCAACGACGGCCACGAGCGGCTTCATAGGTATACTATAAATGGCGGGTCAACTATTTCGGTTTCGTGAAGGTGGCTCAATGCGTAAAGCTCTGCTTATCACAGCGATTGGTAGCGTGATTGGAAGTTCATCCTTGTGGGCGCAAGCTCCTCAGGCCCCCAAGGTCGATAAAGCCTCCGCCTATTATCACTACGCACTGGCCCACATGTATGCCGAGCAAGCCAGCATGCTCGGCAACCGCGGCGATTTCGTCAACAAGGCCATCGAAAACTATAAAGACGCCATCAAGGCGGACCCTACCGCCGCGATGTTGAGCGAGGAGCTTTCCGATCTTTACGTCCAATCCGGACGCCTTCGCGAGGCGCAGACCGACGCCGAGGAAGTGCTGAAGCAGAACCCCAACGATCTGAACGCGCACCGGCTGCTGGCGCGCATTTTCACTCGGTTGGTGGGCGACGGGCGCTCCGGCAAAGTCGACGAAAACATGCTGCGGCGCGCTATCGAACAGTATCAAAAGATCACTGTTTTAGCGCCCAAGGATATACCCGCGTGGCTGATGCTCGCCCGCCTGCAAAAGGCTGCGGATAATTCGGTGGACTCGCAGAAATCTTATCAAAAGGTTTTGGACATCGAGCCGGATAATGAGGATGCGCTCACGGGACTGGCGCTGGTTTACTCGGACCTCGGCGATACTCGCAAAGCCGCTGAGTTATTAAAAGCGTTGGCTGATAAAAATCCCTCCCCGCGGAGCTTGACTGCGCTTGCCGCCGCTTACGAGCAAATGCGCGATTTCAAAGGCGCAGCGGAGGTGCTGGGCAAGCTGCTTGAAACCAACCCCGCCAACGATCACGAAGTAAAGCGTAATCTCGCGCAGGACCTGATGTTATCGCAGGACTACGCCGGGTCGCTCGCGGTTTATAGCCAGTTGGTAAAGGACGATCCCGCCGACGCGCAGTCTTATCTGCGAATGTCGCAGATCTATCGCCAGCAGCGGGATTTCGCCAAGGCTCGCGATGCGAACGATAAAGCGAAAGCGGTCGAACCGAATTCGATTGAGATTCGCTACAACGAAGTCAATATCCTCGAAGCCGAGGACCGGACCGGAGAAGCGACCAAGCTCTTGAAGGATATCCTCGAAAGCACCACCAAGAAAAACTACAACCAAGCGGAGCGGGCGAATCGCGTGGCGCTGCTTGAGCGGCTGGCGGGTTTGTACCGTTCGGCGGATCAAAGCGGTCCGGCGATTGACGCTTACCGTCAGATGGCCGACGTGGATCCGGCGCTCGCGCCCCGATCGGCGGCCCAGATTATCGATGCCTATCGCGCCGGCAAAGAGTTTCAAAAGGCCCAACAAGAGGCGGATGCAGCCGCTAAGAAATGGCCCGACGACCGCATGATTCGCATTACCCGGGATTCGCTGCTGGCGGAAATGGGCCGAGTGGATGAGGCCGCGGCGGATTTGAAGAAACTGCTCGACGGAAAACAGGACCGCGACCTGTACATCTCGCTCGCGAATACCTACGAAAAGGGCAAGCGCTGGGATGACATGGGGAAAGCGCTCGACTCGGCCGAGAAGCTGTCGGATTCGAACGAGGATAAAGAGGGTGTTTGGTTCATGCGCGGGGCCATGTTTGAGCGCATGAAAAAGCTTGACCGCGCCGAGGTGGAATTCCGCAAAGTGCTGAAGGCCGATCCGGAAAGCGCGGGTGCGATGAATTACATCGGGTACATGCTGGCAGACGCCAATTTGCGCCTGGATGAATCGCTGACTCTGATCACCAAAGCGCTGGACCTCGAGCCCGGCAACGGCGCGTATCTCGACAGTCTCGGCTGGGTTCAATATCGTCTGGGCCGCTTAGAGGATGCGGAAAAAAATCTGCGCCGGGCGTTGGAGAAGACTCCCAAAGATCCCACGGTGCACGACCACATGGCGGACGTGCTTATGAAAGAGTCCAAGGTGAAGGAAGCCGTGGCGCAGTGGGAAGCTTCGCTCAAGGAATGGGAAACCAGTTCGCCGGCGGACATGCAGCCGGAAGACATCGCGCAAGTGAAACGGAAACTGGAAGCGGCCAAAGTGCGATTGGCGCGCGAAATTCCGCGCTAGCGGTTAAGCCTCGCCGATGCGCGCTGCGCTGCTCATCCTTCTTATTGCGTTGGTTCCGGCTCTCCCGGCGCAGCCTCAGTCCCGCCCCGTTGCGTCAACGGTGGCGGCTCCCAAGCTGGTGGTCGCGATTTGCATCGACCAGTTTCGTTACGACTATCTCACGCGTTTCCGTTCCGAATATACCGGCGGATTGAAACGAATGTTAGTCGAAGGCGCCGACTTTACCAACTCGCGCTACCAGCATTATCAAACCGTCACCGCCGCAGGGCACTCCACCTTCTTATCGGGGGCGACACCCTCAACCAGCGGAATCGTCGGGAATGAATGGTGGGATCGTACCACTAACGCCGCGGTGACCAGCGTCTCCGATAGCGATACCCGGTTATTGGGCGGCACGGGTACCGGGTCCTCGCCCCGCCGTCTGCTGCAATCGACAGTGGGCGATGAATTGAAGGCTTCCGGAAAAGGGGGCAAGGTAATCGGGATTTCAATTAAAGACCGCAGCGCGATTCTTCCGGCCGGCCATAGCGCAGATGCGGCTTATTGGTTCGACAGCGCTTCCGGCAACTTTGTCAGCAGCACCTATTACTTCAACGAGCTGCCCCCCTGGGTCGCCGCGACCAACCAAAGCCATCTCGCCGACAAATTCAGCGGCGAAGATTGGATGAAGCACAAGATGCCCGCCGCTGGAATGGCGCTCTATGGCGAGCTCGAAGCTACCCCCTACGGCAATGAGCTCATCCAGCAATTCGCCCTGCGCGCTTTGAAAGCGGAGAAACTGGGAACTACCGGCAAGACCGACCTCCTGGCTGTCAGCTATTCCGCGAACGATTACGTGGGGCATCGCTACGGCCCCGATTCCGAAGAAGTCCACGACATGGCGCTCCGCGTAGACAAGCTGATCGGCGAGTTGTTACGGGCCGCCGAGGCGCAGGCTGGCGCGGGCAATGTTCTGGCGGTGCTGACGGCGGATCACGGAGTGGCGCCCCTGCCCGAGATCAATCGTGACCGCAAGATGCCGGGCGGCCGCATCAACGGCTCGCAAATGTTGGCGGCCGTGGAAGCCGCGCTGCAAGCTAAGTTCGCGGGGAAGTTGTTCGGGTCGCATTGGGTGGCATATTCCTCGGAAGCGGGAATGTATTTGAATCTCCAGCCCGGTGTGAATCCGGCTGAGGCGGAGACGCTGGCAGCCAACACCTTGCGCGCCTATCCGCACGTCGCGCGGGCGTACACTCGCACTCAGTTGATGAATGGTCAGGTTCAATCCGACGCGGTCGGCATTGCGTTTCGAAACGGATTCAACCCCACGCGCTCGGGAAGCGTCCTTTTTATCCTGGAGCCATATTGGATTCTGGGCGCGACCGGCGCCACCCACGGATCGCCCTACGGCTACGACGCTCACGTGCCCATGCTGTTTCTCGGTTCGAGGATCAAGGCGGGCCGTTACGACATTAATGTTGCGCCCAACGACATAGCGCCTACGCTCGCCTCCATTCTCGACATCGAGACCCCTAGCGGCAGCGCGGGACGCGTTCTTACTGAAATGCTTAAGTAATGTCCATGGCCGGGGGCGGCCTTTTGGATAGGCTGCTAGAATAGCGGGAAAAGGAGTCCGCTCAATAATGGTCAGATCCGCGTTCCGATCGGCGTTCCTGCCGGTGCTCATGGCCTGCGCCGCAGCCGTACTTTCGCCGTCCAGTGCCTCCGCGCAGTTAAAGGTGGGAGTGGTCAACTTTCAGCAGGCCGTTCTGGGAACTTCCGAAATGAAAAAAGCGTCCAATGAATTGCTGGCGAAGTATAAACCGCAACAGGATCAGTTGGAAAAACTGCAAAAGGAGCTGACCGAAATCCAGGTGAAACTGCAGGATCCGAAAACGCCGCCCGGAGCCGCGTCGGACCTGCAAATCGACGGGCAGCGAAAGCAGCGCGAGGCCCAGCGCATCACTGAGGACGTGCAGGGCGAGGCGGAAAAAGATCGCACGGAAATCCTGCAACGGGGCACGCAACGCATGACCGAAGTGGTGAAAAAATTGGCGGATGAAAAGGGACTCGACATTGTGGTGGACTCGGCTAATATCGTGTTCTTCAAGCCCACCTTTGAAATCACTCAGGAAGCCATCGCCGCTTACGACAAAACTTACCCTTCGAAATGACCGGGAAGTAAAAAGGACCCAAGGGTATGGCCGGATATCTGGATGAATACGGGGTCTCCGATGCCCGGCGCGAGCGTCTCCGCAGGCGCATTATTATCTGGGGAGTGCTGGCAGTCATCATCGGCGCTTCCGCATTTTTCTACTTCCGCAATTGGGGCGAAGAACGCGCGATTGACCGCTTCTTGACTCTGCTCCAGCAACAGAAATATCAGGAAGCTTACCAGCAGTGGCGGACGCCCGACAGCGCGAAGTTCTACCCGCCCGAAAAATTCGCCGAAGACTGGGGCGCCAACGGAGTCTACAAAAACGCCGCCGGGTTGCAGATCCGCATTGTCGATTCCTGCAATACCGGCGTGGTATTCGATATGGCCTATCCCGGCGCAGATGATTTCGGGCTGTGGGTGGAGCGCCAGACCAAAACCATCAGCTTTTATCCCTGGCCACGCTGTCCCGGACCTCACCTCCACATCTGGGAATTCCTTAAATCGCGATTCGGGGGCGGGGGATAGCGCGCGCCCACAGTGCGATCTCGCAGTTCTCCTGCAATACTCGGGCGCGATGAATAGCACCTACTCTTCATGGAATGTTTTTTCGCAAACCTATCACGTTGTTTTGCAGCCGTGATAAAGTGAGGGTTTCGCTTTTAGGTACTGCTTGTGCAGATTTTTCTTCAAGGGAAGCTTTTGGGTATTGAAGACTTCCTGCTGGCCCCGGCCGGCGGGGAGCGCGATCACGCATTCACCGGCCGCTCGCATTGGGTCAGCCTGCTGGGTGAAATCCTGCCCCGGGCGCTTCTGGCCGAATTGGGACTCGCCAAAATTCTGCTGGGATCGAGCGGCGGCGGCCAGTTCCTGTTGGTGCTGCCGGAAGAGGTGCGGGCCGCCGCGGATACGTTTCTGAAGGCTGCGGCGAAAGAAATCGCGGCGCTGAGCGATGGCGTGGTGAAACTGATTTGGAGCGTCACCGAAAATCTCGGCGACTGGAGCGATGTGCGCCGACGGTTGAACGAACAAATGAGCCGGTTGCGCGGCACGCCCTGGTCGGAAGAGTCGTCTACGTCGAGTGGAGAGCAGGCTTCCGATGCGGAAGCGTATTTCGAGGGCCAGCTCGGATGGAAACTGCGCGATGCCGAAGCCGTGGGTTGGTCTCGAGAGACGCCGGGACGTATTCTTGTCGGCGAAGGCCAGCACGTATGGACTTTGACGGGATCACCAGAATCGCTGCCCTTCGCGCGCCATGCCGCGCCGAATGACTCCGGCACGGAGCCGGCTTCGACTGGCGTTCTCGCGTCGCGCGCGGCGGGCCTCGGCACCTGGGGTGTCTTGCGCGGCGACGTGGATAATTTCGGTATCCGCATCCGGCGCGCCCAGACCATCGAGGAGCACGTCCAGCTCTCCGTCATGTATAAGCAATTCTTCGCAGGCGAACTCGAAGTGCTGTGTTCCATGCCGGAGTTCTGGCGTAAAGTCACTGTGATTTTTGCGGGTGGCGACGACTTCGCCGTTTATGGCGCCTGGGACGCCCTGATCGGACTGGCTCGGGAGATGGAACGCTTGTTCCGGCGCTTCACCGAAACGAATTTGACGGACTACGCGGGACCCGAAGGCAAGACCATCACCATGGCGCTGGCGCTGGCTCCGGCCGAGGATGCCTCGCTGGGATCGGTATTCGAAGAAGCGGGGCGGCGGCTGGAGGCAGCGAAATCGGCCGACAAGGATTGTATTTGGCTACTGGGCCGCACCCTTGAATGGAAGCAGTTCACCGAAGCGGCTGATTTGAAGGAGTTGCTGCTGCGCATGGTGACGGACTTCGGATGTTCGGCGCAGTACTTGCGGGATCTCTGCGGGATTTACCGCGAAACGCAATCGAAGATGTCCAAACGCCAAGCCCGCAAGATGGGCGGCGAGCGCCCGTGGCGCTATCATAGGCGAATCCGCAGGATTATGAGCGCCGCGCGGCCGTTCTCGGGGCCCCTGCGTGCAGACTATCAGAAAGCGCGCACCGCGTTGATCGCGGATTTGATCGGCCGCAGCGCAGTCACCGTGAAGTTGCGCCCAGCGGGGAGAGTGGCGCTAGAATGGGCCAGATTGTCGTCGGAGGTGTAGGGGATGAGCAGCGTAGGGGATGAATAGTATGCCTGATGATGTGCAACCGGAAATGACGGCGGAAGTGGAAACCGCGCCTGAAGCGCCGACGCCCGCTGTCGAAGCAGTCGCGGCGGAAGCTCCCAAGCCGTCGGCTCCGAAGCAGGAGGGTCGCCCGCTGGGGCAGCGCCCGCAAGGGCAACCGAAGCGCGAAGACCGCCCGCCCCGGCCAGATAATCGCGGTCCGAATCAAGGAACTGAGAAGCGAGAGGGTCGCCCAGGTGATCGTAGTGGCGAGCGCCGCGGCGACGACCGCAGACCCGGCGGCGACCGGCGCGAGGGCCGTCCCGGCGGCGGAAGACCATTTGAAATGGCGCCCGAGATTGAACTCGAAAAGCTCATCTCCGACAGCCTGTATCTCGATAACCAGGCGCATGCCGTTGTCGCCCGCATGCGCGACATGGATTCCGGCACGAAAAGCCAGTTGCGCCGTCTGTATAACGCCGTGCGCCGCGCCGTCCGCGCTCCCGAGAGTGAACGGCAACATCATTTCGTCATGTTGCGGGCGCGCCTGGCGTACACCATTGCCCGCCACTCCCTGCGCAGCTTGGATGCCCTCGAGCGTCTGCTGCTGCAAGTGACCCGCCGCAACGATGCCCGCGGCTATGAGCGATTCAAAGATTTGTTCGAAGCGATTGTCGCTTACAACGAGTAGAAGAGGATTATGAGCACACACACCGCTCAGACCCAGTTACAACTGGTGGGCAAGCTGATACTGTCGGGCGAACTGCATTGTGAAACGGGATTGCATATCGGGGCCGGGAAAGGGTCTCTCGAAATCGGCGGTGCCGATAATCCGGTGGTGAAGGATGCCTTCGGTCTTCCCTATATTCCGGGGAGCTCGCTGCGCGGGCGGATCCGTTCGCTGCTCGAAAACGCTCTCGGACTGACAACGCCCGCCGAACTGGTGTATCTTTCCAAGCGCAAGGGGCAAGAGGTCCGCATTCACCAAAGCGACCGACCCGATGACGAAATCTGTCTCCTGTTCGGACGCAATCCAGGGCGTATGGACCGCGTCTCCGGTGAAGCCATCGACATGCGTGCAGCGACGCCCGCCCGGCTCGCCATCTACGATGCGCCGCTCGATGCCGAGAGCATCACACCGCAGATGCGCGAGAATCTGGACGATGAAATCACTGAAGTGAAGAGCGAGAACGCCATTGATCGCATCACGTCGCAAGCCAATCCGCGCACGCTGGAGAGAGTCCCGGCGGGGGCGCGCTTCCAGGTGCGCATGGTGCTCGATGTCCTCTGCGAGGAAGATAAGGCGCTGGCCGCGCGGCTGGTCGAAGGTTTGCGCCTGCTCGAAGACGACGCCCTGGGCGGCGGCGGCTCCCGCGGCAGCGGCCGCGTGCGTTTCGCCAACCTGAAACTGGTCTGGCGCAACCGCGGATTCTATTCTTCGGGCGGCGCGGAAACGGAACTGGCGTCGGCGGCGGACCTAACGGCGGTGCAGGCCCTGGCCAACGACGCCTCCTTCGGGGAAAAACTGGCGAGTTAACATGCCTTCTGTTTTGGTTCGCTTGCGGCCCACCGGGCCCTGGCGCATCGGCCCTGATTCCGGCGACCGCGATCGCGTGGAGCGCATTTACCACAGCGACGCGCTCTACTCTGCGGTCTCGGGCTCGATGGCGCGCTTGGGTATACTCGACGAATGGCTGGATGCGACGGCGCGTAACAGCGAGCCCGCCGTGCGTTTCAGTTCGTGTTTCCCGTTTCACAATGAGACGCTTTACGTAGTGCCGCCGCAGCACCTGTGGCCTCCTCCAGCGTCTTCTAAAGTTCGCTGGAAAGGCGCGCGTTTCGTGCCCCTTTCGGTAGTGGACACGCTACTCGCCGGAAAGCCTCTGGGTGAGGATTCCTGGCTGGTAGATGGCGAAAGCGAATGTCTAATACCGTCAACCACGCCGGCGGGCTCGACTTTATTTCGCGCCTCGGTTCGATCCAGCGCCGCAATTGACCGCACCGGCGAAGGCGCAACGCCGCACTCGGTCGCGTGCCTCGAATTCACCACCGGTAGCGGACTCTGGTTCGTCGCCGCATTCGCGCATGACGCCGCCCGAGCGCAGTGGAGTGAGCGCGTGAAAGCCGCCATTCGTCTGCTCGCCGACTCGGGATTCGGCGGTGAGCGATCCCGCGGTTGGGGACGTTCGCAGACCCCTGAATTCCGCGAAGACGCCGCCCTGCTTGCAGATTCCACGCGCCACGAGAACGAAAACGGCCACTGGATGTTGTCGCTGTTCCATCCCGCCGCAAGCGATGCCGTCGATTGGCAGCGAGGCAACTATTCGCTGACCACACGCGGCGGCCGCATCGAGAGCGCCGCTGGCTGGGGCGAAATGAAGAAGAACACTCGCATGGTAGCCGAAGGTTCCGTGCTGGTGTCTGCCGGTGAGCCGCGCGGAGCCGCCTCCGACGTAGCCCCCGATGGTTTCGCGCATCCTGTCTATCGAGCCGGTTTCGCCTTGTCGCTGCCGGTTCCGCTCAAGGTGCCTGCATGAAATACCGCGTCACGTGCCTTACCCCCACTCTGGTCGGCGATGGCCAGAAATTAGCTCCCATCGACTACATGGTCTGGAGAGACCACGTAAACGTTCTCGACCAGCGCCGTATTTTTCGCCTGCTGGCCAAGGGACCGCGCCTGGAAGGATATCTCGCGCAACTTAAAAAAGCCGACAAGCTGGACTTCGCCTCCTGGGGCGGATTCGCTCAGAATTTTGCCGGTCGCCGCCTCCCCTTCGAACATCCCAGTTCCATTCCTTTCTACGAGCGCGCCCATGCGGCGGATTTGTTTATTCCCACCTTCGCCACCAACGCAGCCGGTCCCTACCTGCCCGCGACCGCGCTCAAAGGAGCGCTCCGCAGCGGATCGGTCTTCGATCGCTGGACCGAAAACACCGTGCGCGAGATGGCGGAGCGTGTGGAAGATCGAATTCCCCGCTACTTCGCTACCCGCGCCGAGGATGCCGTCCTCGGTGGTTCAGGGGGCGCCAACCGCATGCGGCGCGTCGCCGTGGCCGATTCGGGCGTGGTCGCCTACTCCGGCATGAAAGTTTATCTGTTGCGCACCTCGACTCTCATCCCCCGCGGAAATGACCGCTTAGAACTGGGCTGGAAATCCGCCAGAGGCTCGCTCGAAGCCAAGCGCGTCGACGAAAGTACTCCGCTCTTTGCCGAAATGGCCGCGCCCGGGACCGCGTTCGACGGCGGATGGCGCGAGCGTTCGGCGGCTGACCGCATCAAAATGTTTGAGGCGTCGAACCGCTATGCCGAGGGCCAAATCGCCCGCCATCGGGAATACGCCCAGCGCACCGGCATGACCAAGCTCGCCGCCAAGCTCGATCAACTCGAAGCGCGGCTCGCCGAAGTCCGCGCGAGCGACCACGCGTGCCTTTTATCCATCGGGTGGGGCGGCGGACTGCTCGGCAAATCGGCGTATATCAAGACCGAAGACGATTTCTACCGCAAGATCCTCCGCCAAATGCCGATCTACCAGCGAGCCATCCAAACCGGCATGCCTTTCCCCAAAACCCGCCGCGTAGTCTTCGAAGGCAACCAACCCTCCAGTCTTCCTGGTTGGGTCATGCTAGAAGTCGGCTGAAGCCCCGTCGCTTGTGATACCATTCTCCTCAGCCCGTCAACGGGTCGAATAGAAACGGGAGATTTTACATGCGCATAATCGGAATTAGTCTCGCATTCACACTAGCAGCCGCGGTAGCAGTGGCTCAAGACCCAGGAAAGATGAAAGCCTACGCTTCTTCCGCTGATGTAGCCGCGATGATCGCCAAGGCAAAAGCCGAACGGAAACCGGATCAGCCCGTGTTCGCTCAGTCGATCGTGCAACTGGCTCCCTATAACGCCAGTCTCGAATATCGCGGCACCGTCGGCCCGGCCGCAGTTCACGAAAAGGAAGCGGAGATCTTCTACGTAGTCGACGGCTCCGCCACCATGGTGACCGGCGGCAAACTGGTGAACGAGAAACGCAATAACCCCGAGAACCTAGGCGGCACCGGCATTGAAGGCGGCTCCTCGCGAATGATCTCAAAAGGCGATTTCATCATCGTCCCCGAAAACATGCCGCATTGGTTTAGCAGCATCAACGGGGCCTTAGTCCTGATGTCGCTGCACGTGCCCCACCCCGTCGGGCACTAATTCGCGTTCATTCGCGGCTAATCATTTCAATCCGAGTAGGTCAGCCGGATTCTTTTTAGCCATCACATCCAGGTCGGCATTACTGATGCCGGCCTTGCGCAGGATGTCCAGGAACTGCTTCCAGCCCTCCGTGTGAACCGGGTTGACCTTCTGCCCCAGATCGCTCGACAAGATGATGTGCTCCGGGCCGAGGGCGCGGATGGTTTTTACGTACTGCTCCACCGGGATGCGTCCGTCCTCTGGATTGCTAGGCAGCACGGCGTTGCCGCAAAGCTCAATGTAGGCGCCCATTTTCGCCGCCTCCTGCATGTCGGGAAGAGTCATATGGGTGGATGATCGCAGCGGATGGGTAACCACCATGTGCGCGATGCCCAGCTTTTTGGCTTCCCGCACCAGCAGCAGATTTTCGGGGCCGGAAGAATGGCCCGTAGCCAGAACCAGGTTTTCCTTTTTAATAACGTTGAGCACCTCTATGGTTTCGGGCAGCAGTTTACCGTTACGCGCCACCGAAGCAAACGGACGGTTCTGCTTAAGAAAATGCACCTCGTTTTCCGAATCGAACGTAGGCATCCAGACGATTTTCAGCTTTTTGCCGTGTATCGCCGCGCCCTGGATCACGGCCTCCGGATTCACCCCGCCCACCGCGCGGTCCAACGCAATGGCGCCAAAAATTTCAATACCCGGAACCAGTTTGGCGACCAGATACGCAATTTGAACGGTAGGCGCGTAGTGATTCTTGAGGACCAGCGCCCGCATCCCAGCGTCCTTCCCGAGGCGCGCCAGATCCAGCACGTCTATACTGCGCGGCGCGCTATCGGGGTCGCCGTGAGTGTGAATATCCACCACCCCCTGCAACTGAGCAAACGACACGCCTGCGGAAACGAAAAGCAAAAGCAAGCTTCGCATGATTATCTAGACTCCTTCGAATGCCACCATCTGAGTATCGGCGATACGGTGGCGCAAGGATTTCAAAGGCGCGTATTCCGGATCTTCAAGGAATGCTTTCACAGCGCCCATATGCGGAAACCTCAGCAGAACGACCCGGCCGGGAACCCAGTCGCCTTCGAGAACCTCCGCAGCGCCCCCTCGCGCCAGATATTCGCCGCCGTGTTTACCGATCAATGGCGCCACCCGCGCCTTATAAGCGTCGTAGGCCGCCAAATCACGGATGCGGACATTGACGATAACGTAAACGGCCATAGCTAAAAAGTATACCGCCTTCAAGAGCCTGGGATTTACTAGTACGCTGCCTCCGAGGAAGTCCACAGCGTTGCGTGCTATTATCGAAGCAGAGTTAGATAGAGGGGATTCGATCCCCCGCTGAGAGAATACTTGCAAACCAAACATGTATAATGCCTTTTTTGGTTTTACCGAGAGTCCTTTTAACTTAAGTCCCGACCCGGCGTTTTTTTTCCGAAGCGAGCAGCACGAAGAAGCACTTGCAAACCTGGTATACGGGGTGCAAGCGCGCAAGGGTTTTATCGTGCTTTCGGGCGAAGTTGGCACGGGCAAAACCACTATGCTCGAGTGCCTGCGCGATTATCTGGAATCCCAATATATCGAGTTCGCCTTCCTGTTCAATTCGCGCGTGAATCCCGAGCAGTTCTTCGAGATGATCGCCTATGACCTGAATCTGCCATGCCAGCGCACCTCGAAGACGGAAGTTCTGTTTGCCTTAAATCAGCTTCTGGTGGAACAAGCCCAATTGGGGCGCACTGTGGTGCTGATCGTCGATGAAGCCCACAACCTGGAGTGGGAAGTGCTCGAAGAGATTCGCCTGTTGGGGAATCTGGAGAATCGCAACGGGAAGCTGCTGCAGATCATTTTGGCCGGGCAGCCCGAGCTGGACCGGAAACTCGACGCCCCGAATCTGCGGCAGTTGAAGCAACGCATCGTTCTTCGCTGCAACCTGCATGCGTTCACGCTGCGGGACGCTGTCGAATACATTCAGACCCGCATGGAAAAGGCGGGAATGCCGAATCAGACGGTATTCGCCGAGGATTTGATGGCCGATATTCACCTGCGCGCCCAAGGTACACCGCGCCTCATCAACGCTATATGCGACAACATGTTGCTGAGTGCATTCGCGGACGAGAAAAAGGTCTGTACTAAAGAAATGCTGGATGAAATCTCCCGCGATTTGCGCCTGGAATGGCCCGGCAGCAGGCGGCCGCGGTCGCGCATGCCGGATGAGTCCTTCGAACGCAGCTCTTATTAACCGGACGCCACACCAGCAAAAGCGAGTAGAATAACGAGAGTGAGCCTCGAAAACACCACGGACTCCATCACTCCCGATCCGCAGGCCCAGCTCGAAGCGCCAATAGCGGAAGCTCCACTAGCTGTCGATGAAACCCCGAGCGAACCGCCCCGCGGAGCAATCGCGGAGTGGGCCATCACCATCCTGTTGCTGCTCTTTCTGACCACCACTCTGGTCCAGGCGTACGTGATCCCCACCGGTTCGATGGAAGATACCTTGCTTATTGGCGATCATCTCCTGGTCGACAAGATGGCGTTCGCCCCGTCCGGCCCGATTAGCAAACATATTCTGCCCTATAGCGACGTCAAACGCGGCGATATTATTGTGTTCCGCTACCCTGTGGATATCACCATGACTTTCGTAAAGCGAGCGATGGGGGTTCCGGGAGACCGCATCCGCATCGTCAACAAGGAAGTCTACCGTAACGGGGTGAAGCTCAACGAACCGTATAAAGTCCACAAATCCGATCAAATCGATCCCTACCGCGACAACTTTCCGAGCGAACCCAACTCCATGGTCTATCCCGGCGCGGCAGATATGTTGCAGAAACACGTGATCAACGGAGAAGTGGTGGTTCCTCCTGACACCGTGTTTGCCATGGGCGACAATCGCGATTCTTCGCTCGACAGCCGCTACTGGGGTTTCGTTCCGCGCGAAAACATTATTGGCAAGCCGCTGATCGTTTACTGGTCCTACGACGCGCCTACCGACCAGCTGCAAAACCCTTCCATCGGCCTCGATCACATCAAAGACCTCGCCACGAATTTCTTCAGCAAAACCCGCTGGCGCCGGACTTTTATGCTGGTCCACGGCTATTACGCGAACAACTAAAGCGGTATGAAAAAGTTTGCGGATTCCGCGCGCGACTTTCTGCACGAGTGGTCTCTGAACATCCTGATCCTGTTGTTCGGCACGACCACGCTGGTGCAGGCGTTCATCGTGCCCACCGGTTCGATGGAATCCACTGTGTTGATCGGCGATCATCTGCTGGTGGATAAGCTTTCCTACGCTCCGGCTGACTCTTTCAGCAAGCATCTGCTTCCTTACACCGAGCCCAAGCGCGGCGATGTGATCGTGTTCCGCTATCCCATGGACATTCGCCAGAATTTTGTGAAGCGAGTGATTGGTGTGCCGGGCGACCACCTGCGCATTGTGGACAAAGTGGTGTATGTGAATGGCAAAGCTCTGGTAGAGCCCTACACTCAGCATGTCGATTCGCGAATGGAGCCCTACCGCGATAACTTCCCGGCCCAACCGAATGGCCCCGTGGCGGACCGCGCTCAGGAGATGCTGTCGGCCCAGGTGAGCAACGGGGAGCTGGTGGTGCCGGCCGAAAGTTACTTCGCGATGGGCGATAACCGGGAAAACTCTTTGGATAGCCGTTATTGGGGCTTTGTGCCGCGGGAGAACATCATCGGCAAGCCCTTGGTGATCTTCTGGTCTTACGACGCGCCGACCGAACAATGGGCTGGAGATAGCGGCAGCCACTATCTGGATCTGGCGAAGAACTTTTTCACCAAGACACGTTGGAATCGCACGTTGAAGCTGGTCCGCGGAATTCCGATTGAGTAGTATTTCCCACCAATACGGTCTGATCCTGGCCGGCGGGCGGGGAACCCGGTTTTGGCCGCGCAGCCGTCGCAGCCGTTCTAAACAGGTCCTGAAATTCTTTGGGGACCGCACTTTGATCCAGCAGACGGTCGACCGATTGGGGCCCGTGCTTCCTCCGGAGCGCATCTGGGTACTTACCAACCACCATCTCCGCGCCGAGATCGTGCAGCAGTTGCCCGAGGTCCCCAAGCTGCAGATTCTGGCGGAGCCCGCGCAACGCAATACGGCTCCGGCAATCGGCTTAGCGGCGCATATTCTGCAATCGCTTGATCCGGACGCCCTGATGGGGGTCTTCCCGGCGGATCACGTGATCGCCAAGCCCGGTGCGTTCACGCGGCTGCTGCGGCCCGCCTTCCAATCCGCAGCCCAGGGCAATATCGTGGTGCTGGGGATTCAACCCCGTTGGGCGGAGACCGGGTACGGCTACATTGAATTCCCGGAAGGCGTTCAAGCTGGAGCGCGTAGCGCCATCCGAGTCGTCAGCTTCCGCGAAAAGCCGGACGCCGCCACCGCGGAACATTTCTTGGCAGCGGGAAACTTCTATTGGAACGCGGGAATGTTTTTCTGGAAGACGTCGGTATTGCTGGACGCGTTGCGGCGCTTCCTCCCCAAGACCGAGCACTTGCTGGCAGGTTTGCCGCCTTTTACTAGTCGCAAGTTTTCCGAGAGTTTGGCCGCTGCATTCCCACAGTGCGACAATATTTCGATCGACTACGCAGTTCTCGAACGTGCAGCGAATGTCGCCGGAATCCCGGTGGGCGATATCGGCTGGAACGACGTCGGTAGCTGGAATGCCGTTTACGATCTTCACAAGCGCGACGCCCAGGGCAATGCGTTGCGCTCTGCGGCGCTGGTAGAGAAGAGCACCGGCAACTATATCGACGCCGAAGGCAAGCTGGTGGCGCTGCTGGGCGTGAAGGACCTGATCGTCGTAGACACACCCGACGCCCTGTTAATCGCCGACCGCAGCCGAGCGCAGGAAGTCGGCGAACTTGTCCGGCGTTTGGAGAAGTCCGGCCGCGAAGACTTACTGTGACGCCTCCGGGCGTTTCGCGTTCTTGAATACTCGTTTCAGTACCGTGATCGCGCGATCCACTTCCTGCTCGGTGATGATGTAGGGCGGCAGTGCACGCAGCGTGTACTCATGCGTGCAATTGATCAGCACGCCTTGCTCGATGCAATCGAGAACGATCTGCTTGCAGGGAAACTCCAGTTCCACTCCAATCATCAGGCCCACGCCGCGGACTTCCTTTATGAAGGAAAAACGCCGGGAGATCTCCGTGAGGCGCATCCTGAAATAGCTGCCAACACCGGAGATTTGCGGCAGCAGGGTATCGAGGATATCGAAGAATTCCAGCCCCACCCGGCAGACTAGCGGGCCGCCGCCAAATGTAGTCCCGTGCTTGCCCGGCCCAAGCCCAGCGGAGGCGCGCTCATTCGACGCCACTACTCCCAATGGAAGGCCGCAGGCGACCGGCTTGGCCGCGGTCATGACGTCCGGCATCACGGGCGGATCCAGCAACTGATAGGCGAAGTAGCTCCCGGTGCGTCCGACGCCGCACTGGATCTCATCGAAAATCAGAATTGCGTTATAACGATCGGCCAGCTCGCGGGCTTTGCGGATGTACGCTTCGGTCATCGCATAGATGCCGCCTTCGCCCTGCACCAATTCGAGGATGATGCCCGCGGTGCGTTCGCTCACCACCTGTTCTAGCGCGGTAATGTCATTGCGCGGAACGAAACGTACCCCGGGCATTAACGGCTCGAAATCGCGACGGTAACTTTCCTGACCGGTGATCGACAGTGCGCCGATGGTGCGCCCGTGGAAGGAGTTGTCCAGAGCCACGATCTCAAATTTGTCCGGCGAGATAGCGTGGCCGTGAGCTTTCGCCATTTTGAGCGCAGTTTCATTGGCCTCGGCTCCGGAATTGCAAAAAAAGACGCGTGCCAGACCGCTGGCGCGGGAAAGGCGCTCGGCTAGTGGTCCGGCGTACTCGTGGTAGTAGAGATTGGAGCTGTGAATCAAGCGTCCCACTTGCTCACGAATTACTTTAGTAAGGCGCGGGTGCGCGTGGCCCAGAGCGTTCACGCCAATTCCAGCGATCAGATCCAGATAGCGCTTGCCGGACGTGTCGTAAACGTAACACCCTTTTCCACGCTGCAAGACTACCGGATAGCGCGCGTAATTCTGAAGCAGGTATTGCTTTTCCAGATCGACAACCGTGGGCGATAAAGCGGCTTCCATCGACTCAGTATAGCGAAAGGACGCGCGAAACCCCTATGCTAGGATCAGTTCTGTGCCGGTTTTCGATTCCTCCATAGCCGCTCTGATCGACCATACTTTGCTCAAGCCCGAAGCCACCGCGGCGGACATCCGTAAAGTGTGCGCGGAGGCGCGGGAGTACGGTTTCGCCACCGTTTGTGTGAATCCCTACTGGGTTCGTTTGGTCGCTGGTGAATTGGCCGGCTCCGCCGTGAAAGTGTGCGCCGTGGTGGGATTCCCCTTGGGCGCGAACGCGACGGAGATCAAAGTCGCGGAAACGGCAGGAGTAATCCGCGCTGGAGCGCAGGAAATTGACATGGTGCTGAACGTCGGGGAACTGCGAAGCGGAAACTTCGACGTGGTCAGCGACGACATCATCGCTGTGGTAGAGACCGCGCACGCCAGCGGCGCCATCGTCAAAGTAATCCTCGAAACGGCTCTCCTAAATAGCGAACAAAAAGTGAAGGCGTGCCTGTTGGCAAAGGAGGCCGGTGCCGATTTCGTGAAAACCTCCACCGGTTTTGGTCCTGGGGGCGCTACGACCGAAGACGTGGCGCTGATGCGGCGGACGGTGGGTCCTGCAATGGGCGTGAAAGCTTCGGGTGGCATTCGCACGCTTGAGGAGTTGCGCAAGATGGTCGCAGCGGGCGCAAGCCGTGTAGGAGCCAGTGCAAGCGTGAAGATCATCGAGGCCACTGCCGCTTAGGCGGGAACGGCATGGCGACGCCCCGCAAGTCCACTGAAGCGTTCCGCGAACGCGCCGAGTTGCTCGATTTCCTGCTCGAGGTGTCGCGCATCACTTCGGAAACCCTGGATCTCGAAAAGCTTCTGGCGAACGTGGCGAACATCGTCAAGACGGTGGTTCCGTACGATCTGTTTGCGATTCTGCTCTATAGCGAGAAGAATCAGGGACTCCGTATTCGCTATTCGATCGGACACCGCGAAGAGGTGGTGCGGAGCATGGTGATCGGGCTGGGCGAGGGCATCGTAGGAACCGCTGCGCAAAGCCGGGAGCCGGTGCTGGTAGAAGACGTACGCGCCGACCCGCGTTACCTGGTGGCTCTCGATGCAGTGCAGAGCGAGCTCGCCGTGCCCATGATGACTCACGGCAAGCTGGTGGGTGTGATCGATCTGCAATCCACTCGCGTGCGTGCGTTCCGCGATCAGGACCGGCGCATCATGCGGCTGATCGCATCGCGGGTAGGCGGATCGATTGAAAACGCCAGTCTCTATCGCCGCGTAAACCATCAAAACCGCACCTTTCGCACGCTGGCGCAGCTTTCGCAGGAGTTTAGCTCGATTCTGGATCTGGACGAACTGCTCGGCAAAATCGCCGCCTCGGTTCGTACTCTGATCAACTACGATGCCTTCAGCATCCTGCTGGTGGACGCGGAGAAGAAACTGCTGCGGTTCCGATTCAGCGTTCGCTATGACCAGCGCGTCGATCTGGATAATATTGCGCTCGGCAAGGGCATCACGGGAGCGGCGGCCGAATCGCGGCAAACCGTGCGCGTCGTCAACACCATGCGGGACCCGCGCTACATCGCATCCCAGCCCGATATTCATTCCGAAATGGCGGTGCCGTTGATTGTGCAGGACCGTGTGGTGGGCGTCCTGAACATGGAGAGCGAACGGATTGGCAATTTCACGGAAGAACATGAGCGGACCTTGTCATTGCTGGCCCCGCAGATCGCGAGTTCGGTTGAAAACGCCCGATTGTATGAAGAATTGGCGGGCCGCGAGCAGCGCATGGATCAGGATTTGAAGGCCGCACGCAAGCTGCAAAAAGTATTGCTGCCGCGCGAGGCCGAAATTCGTGGCCTGGAGATTGCGATTCGCTCGCGCGCGGCTCGTGAAATCTCGGGCGACGTGTACGAGTTTTTCGAACAGGGCGAGGAATATGCGGTCATCGCATTCGGAGACGTCAGCGGCAAGGGTGCGGCGGCGGCGCTCTATGGCGCTTTGATCAGCGGGCTATTGCGGATTTTGGCGCCTCGCCGCAAGAGTCCCGCGATGTTGATGCAATCGCTGAACGAGGCGCTGCTGGAGCGGAAAGTCGACGCCGTGTATGCGACTTTGATGGTGCTGTTATGGGAACCGGCCACCCACCAGATGACGATCTCCAATGCCGGAGCCGAGCCGCTGCTGATTTCGCGCGGCGGCAAAATCATTGCAGCGAAGGCCGAGGGCATGCCGATTGGGTTGCTGGAGCATCAAACCTACGATGAGGTGAGCTATCAGGCCGAGACGGGCGATATGCTGCTGCTATTTTCCGATGGCGTGGAGGATCAATTGAACTCCCAGGAAGATCACTTCGGAAGCGCGCGGGTGCAACGGCTATTGACGCAGCATGACACCGATACGCCGCGTCTTATCGTGGACCAGATCTTCCAGCAACTGGATGACTTCCGCGACGGGGTAGCGTTAACTGACGATCAGACCGTGGTTACCATGAGGGTTGGATAATTTGCGATGAATGCCTTCAGCTATAGCGGGCAGGCACTCTTTTGCGAAGGCGTCGCCCTAGCGGAGATCGCTGCGCGCGTTGGGACGCCGAGCTATGTGTATTCGTCCGCGACGATTCTGGCTAATTTCCGGGCTTACGACGAATCGTTCGGCGATATGCCGCATACCATTTGCTACGCAGTGAAGGCCAATGGAAACCTCGCGGTGCTGCGATTGCTCGCCGAGGCTGGAGCGGGATTCGATATTGTCTCCGGCGGCGAACTGTTTCGCGTTTTGCAGGCGGGCGGTGCACCGTCCAAAGTGGTTTTCTCGGGCGTCGGCAAGACTGCGGCCGAGATCGACGACGCGCTCGCAGCGGGGATCTTCAATTTCAATTGCGAATCGGAACCGGAATTGGCGTTGATCGATGCGTTGGCGCACCGGCGCGGGACGCGTGCGCGGGTGGCGTTGCGGGTGAATCCGGACGTCGAAACCGACACGCATGACTATATTTCCACCGGGAAACTGGCCCACAAATTTGGAGTCGATATTGCCGCGGCCGAAGGCATTTATGAGCGGGCCCGGAAACACGAAAATTTGCTGATCGAAGGAGTAAGCTGCCACATCGGATCTTTGCTCCTCGACCCCGAGCCGCTGATGGAGGCGGTGGATCGCGTATTGGCGCTGATCGACCGGCTGCGGGCTTTGGGTTCTGACATCCGTCACGCGGACTTGGGCGGCGGCTTGGGTGTCGCCTATAAACCGGAGGAAACGACGCCCTCCATCGCAGAGTTTGTGAAATGCCTGAGACAGCGGCTCACTGGGCGCGATCTACATGTGGTGCTGGAGCCAGGCAGGTCCATCGTAGCGGGGGCCGGCGTTCTTCTTACCAAGACGTTGTACCGCAAGAACACCGGCCACAAAGATTTCGTGATCGTCGATGCGGCGATGAACGATCTGATCCGCCCCGCGCTTTACAATGCGTATCACGAAATTCTGCCGGTGCGCCAGAACAACAGCAGGAGAATCCGTGCCGATGTGGTGGGGCCGGTGTGTGAGACCGGCGACTTTTTGGCTCATGACCGTGAAATGGCAGACGTGATGCCGGGCGATGTTCTGGCGATTTCGACGGCGGGGGCCTATGGATTCGTCCAGTCCTCCACCTACAACGCGCGCCGGCGTCCGGCCGAGGTGATGGTAGACGGCGATCTATGGCGCGTAGTGCGAGAACGCGAATCGTACGAGGATTTGATTCGCGGTGAAACGATTTAACGCGCTCTAATGGCCCAGAGCCATGACTTCGATGGCCGCAGTGGCGTCGGTAGATGGCAGACCTTCGATCTGCAATCCTAAATGGGCGGGCGGGTGGGCGCGATCCATGAATTCCCACTGGATGTTTTCAAGTTTAGCCGCGTTGGGCCGGGTGAGCACGTAGGTTCCCGTCCAGAATGCATCCTTCAACGTGGCTCCCTGCGCCGCCAAGGTTTTAGACAAGCGCTGATAGGCCAGTCGGAAATCGGAATCCTGGTCGCGGAACACCAATTGAGTGGAAGTCATCACCAGCTTCGGCGCATTCACCAGAACCACTCCGGTGCCGAGCACAAGAGGCTGGGACGGAACTGCCCCGAGGCGCGCGACTGCTTCGCAGAACACTTGCTGCTCCAATCCCAGCCGCTGCATCTGCACAAAGTTCGCCGCAGCCGAGGGATAAGTTTCGGCCACTGCCGTTCGGGTGGTCTGTACGTCGGCTAGAGAAGTCATGAAACAGGTGACGCGCAGGACGTCCGCGGCGTTAATGCTTGCGCCGTTCAACGAATTCTGAAGTTGTGCAATGGCCTCCGCTGCGTTGGCAGTCTCGGCGCCAGTCAGGAACGCTACACCGCTTGGATTCACTATCTTTTTTTCGGACGACACCGCTTCGATCACTACTTGGGCTCCCGACAAAGTCAGCGCGCCCACCTGGATGGTGCTGACGGCGGGAAGCGCCTGTTTTTTCTCGGTGAAGTCCTCGGCCACAATCTCTTTGACGCGCCGCAAGTCGCCTGAGCCTGCCACGAAGGCCCTCAGCTTGACGATGGGAACGCCGCGGTTCAGGCGGGTGAGAGCCTTCAAAGCATCGTGGACCTGCTGCGATAACAAACCTTTCGCCGAGAGCGGCGATACCTGAAACGAAAGGCGGCCGGGTTCGGTCGCGATGGCTTCGGGAGGGTCCGGCGTTACGGGCAAGGTCTGAGGGATGGGCTCCACGTCTTCTTTTTTCTTTTTACGTTTCTGAGCGAGCAAACCCGTGGCGAGGAGCAGGCAGAGCGAGAGAATAAAGATACGTCGCATGGACACCGGCAGCAAGACAGATTTTAGCACTGGAAACCGCTTGGGGCGCACTCTATTGCATACTGGTATTAGACATGTACCTTTCTGAAGAATTCCGCTTAAAGGTTGGCTTAGCCGAAATGCTGAAGGGCGGCGTCATTATGGACGTCACCAACGTCGAACAAGCCCTGATTGCCGAAAAAGCCGGCGCCTGCGCGGTGATGGCGCTCGAGCGCGTGCCCTCCGATATCCGCAAAGAGGGTGGAGTGGCCCGCATGGCTTCGATCCGCATCATTCGCGAGATCATGAACACGGTATCTATTCCCGTAATGGCAAAGGCGCGCATCGGGCACTTTACCGAGGCCCGCGTGCTCGAAGCGTTGGGTGTCGATTATGTCGACGAGAGTGAAGTACTGACGCCGGCCGATGAAGAGCACCACATCGATAAACGCGACTACAAGGTTCCCTTCGTCTGCGGCGCGCGCAATCTGGGCGAGGCGCTGCGGCGCATCGCCGAGGGCGCGGCCATGATTCGCACCAAGGGCGAGGCGGGGTCCGGCAATATTGTCGAGGCGGTGCGCCACATTCGAACCATCGTCAAGGAAATGAAGCAGCTCACGGTGCTGGGCCGGGAAGAGCTGGTCCACGAATCCAAGAATCTGGGTGCGCCGCTCGAGTTGGTGGAATGGGTGGCGGCAAACGGCCGGCTGCCTGTGCCCAATTTCTCAGCGGGTGGGATCGCGACGCCTGCGGATGCCGCGCTGGTGATGCAACTCGGCGCTGAAGCGGTGTTCGTCGGCAGCGGCATCTTCAAGTCCGAAGACCCGGACAAGCGAGCCCGTGCGATCGTCAAGGCGGCGACTTATTACAAAGACCCGGTCAAGCTGCTCGAAGCGAGCGAAGAGTTGGGCGAGGCCATGCGCGGTCTGGATGTGTCGAAGATTCCAGAAAGCGAATTGCTGCAGACTCGTGGCTGGTAGTCCGCCAAAAACCGCCGGAATCCTGGCCTTGCAAGGCGACTTCGAAGCGCATCGAAAAGCGGTGGAACGGGCCGGGGGGCGGGCGCTTGAAGTGCGCACGCTCGCCGATCTGGAGCAGTGCGACGGCCTCATCATTCCCGGCGGTGAAAGCACTACCATGCTGAAGCTGCTCGATCAAGAAGGGCTGACCGAACCTCTCCGGCGCTTCAGCGAGCACAAGCCGGTTTACGGGAGCTGCGCCGGAGCTATCCTGCTGGCCCGCGAAGTGACGAATCCCGCGCAGGCCAGCCTGGGTCTGATGGACATCGCTGTCGAGCGCAACGCCTACGGCCGCCAAATCGACAGCCGCATAGCGCACATCCCGATGCCCGAGGGCGACGATCTGGAAGCAGTGTTTATCCGCGCGCCCATCATCCGGCGCATGGGCGCAGGGAGCACCGTGCTGGCTGAGTATAACGGCGACCCGGTGTGGGTGGAGCAAGGCCGCACCATGGTGACCACGTTTCACCCGGAATTGACCGGCGACCTGCGCGTCCACCGGCGCTTCCTCGATAAGCTCTGAACCTATTTCAAGGCCGAAAAGTCGGTGGGATCCATAAACGTGGAATCGACTTTTTCGACGATTTTGCCATCGGCCTCGGAAGCCTTCGAAACTTTCTGCCATTCCGGATCGGCACGGAATTCATTCCAATTCTTAGTGGCGGCCTCGCGGCTGGGATGCGCCAGAATATAGATCAACTCGTTATCCTTGACCGGGGCGTCTTCGGGCGCCCAGTAACCCACGCTCTTCATGTCATGCCGGTTGAAGATGGTGACGGTGTGATCACGGAAGCGCGACATCAACGCCGGCAGACGCCCGGGGAGCGTGTGGTAAACGCGAAGTTCGTAGACGCGGCTACCGGCGGCTTCCACTTTCGGGAGTCCGGCGAAGCGCGCGGTCACCCACGACCCGGCCGCGAAGGATACGGCGGCGAATATAGACACACGGAACCAAGTTAGTTTCATAGTTCCCGATTGTACAAGCTGGAACGCCTGGTAGCAATTAGATCTTTTGGACGCGCCGCAACATGAACTGATCCGCTTTCAAGGACCCATCGCGCAATTTCTTCCAGTCATCCTGCACATGGATAAGGCGGCCGCTAATATGATTCGATTGTTCCGACGCCAGAAACAAGGCTAACTCGATCTGTTTTTCGGCGGTGGTGCCGCCGGTGAGTCGGACCTGCTGGGCTTCTTCAATCTCACGCCATCCCGCGCGGTCGCCGGCGGCCAGAATCTGGTCGGTCATGTGGGTATAACTGGCTCCGGGCGCCATGCAGTTGATCTGCACGTTGTGGTCGCGAACCTCCTCGGCGACGCTTTCGACGAAGCTGACCACGGCTGCCTTCGTCGCCGCATAGATTGCCAGGTTGGGACGGGCTTGAGAACCGGTACCGCTGGTGAGCGCGATGATCTTTCCGCTGCGCTGCTGGATCATCCCGGGCAGCACGGCTCGGCACGCGTTCATCACTCCAATCAAATTGGTGTGGATTACCTCATCCCACATTTTCTTATTGGTCTCGGTAAACGGTCCGATGGGACCCTGCATCGCGGCCGCGCAGACCAGAACCTGAACGGGACTGCCGAAGTGCACCCGCATGCGCTCGACCGAAGCCGCCACCTGCTCATAATCGGACACGTCGGCGCGGATGCGCAGAGCGTTGCCGCCGGCGTGTTCGATTTCAAGCTGGCACAAATCCAACTCGGGCTTGCTGCGCGCCAGCAGCCCCACTCGAGCGCCCTGCGTGGCAAAGCCGATGGCCAGGCGTTTGCCGATACCGCGCCCGGCGCCGGTCATCAACACCGTTACAGTCTTGAAGGAGTGCACTTCCTCACGGTAGTACAAATTGCAGCCGAGGGGAGCGCTGTTTGGAAACTCAAGCCGCCGCGAGTTCGAGCTCGAGCAGGCGCGTTCTGGCCGCGATTTGAACACTCTCGCCGTTGAGGAGCACGTAGCGGCCGGCCACCCAGGGAATCACCTGTTCGGCGCGCGCTTGAGCCAGTTTGTTTTCGCCCATAAAGAGGACCGCAAATTCCTTATCGCCCCACCGCCCAACCCGGTCGCGGTGGCGGAATTGCGTCGAGAGCTTGGCGCCGGCCATGCGTAACACTTGGTCGCTCAGCGGCCCGTTCAGTTCAAATAGCAGAAGAGAGAACGTGGCCCCATGTAATTGGTGCGCTTCGATCTGGCGCTCCAGTTCCCGGCGGTTAATCAAACCCGTGACGGGGTCCGTGCTGGCCGTGCCCGCCAGGCGCCGGTCCAGGCTTGCAGTCTGCTCTCGCATTTGGGCGGCCATCGAGGCGGCCTCCTGGTTCATGTTCTCCACCAAGCCGCGCAGGCTGGCGGACTGCAGCGCCATGACTTCTGAAAAAGTCTTAGGATCGTCGGGATAAGCGGCTTTCTCCATCTGCGCCGCGAATTGCCGCAAGCGGTTGCCGTATGCTTCCTGGCATTGCGTGAAGTTTTCGATAATGTCGCCGAGCGCCAGGATTCCACGCTCCAGGTCCACACTGCGCTGAGTAAGAGCACGGCTGGCGACTCCAGCGTAATCTTTGAGCTCCTCTTGTACCGTTAGGGAGCTTTCCTGGATCGCTTCCCGCGTGGCCTGGAAGGCCAAACGCGAACGCAGACGGTTGATCCGCTGGCGGTAGGGGCCGCCGACATCGGGATTGGTTTTCTCCAGGCAATCCGCCGTCGCGGCCAGGACCGAAAGATACGCGGCTACCGCATGACTCAGATCGCCTAATAGATCGCGTTCGATTGGGGCACTCATCTGAGAATAGTGTGACCCTAATAGTGATAAGAAGGAATCCGACGAATGACTTAGCGCTCAGCTCGAAGTACCAGTACCATTTTGTTCGGCCTGAATCTCGTAAGTGGTTATTACTTCAGCAGTTGCACGAACGGTCGCGATGGCGCCACAGTACTTTTCGGTCGATAGTTCTATGGCTCGCTCGACCGATTTCGCCGATATATTGTGACCGCGAATGACATGTTTCAGTTCAATGCGGCGGAAGGAGCGCGGGTCTTCTTCGCGGCGCTCGGTGCGTATCTCGACGTGGTACGCGGTCACCTGCTCGCGTTTCTTGCCAAGAATCGAAATAACGTCGGACGCAGTGCAACTGCCGAGACCTGCGATAAACAGCTCGAGAGGGCCAGGAGCCGATTTGCGTCCTGCTTTCACATCGACGGCGATGGCGTGGCCGCTGGGGGTTGTGGCTATCAGGAACTCATCTCCGGCGTGCTGGATGACGGTGGGAGGCGCGGGATTCATGCTTCCACCAATAGCACACGCTACACTGTAAACTTCTATGTCCGATTTGCTCACGCTCACGCAGATTCAGGAAGCCCGGCACCGCATTGCTCCCTGCGTGCGCCGCACGCCGCTCACCGCCAGCGCCGCGCTCAGCGAACGTCTCAAGACCAATGTCTACGTGAAGCTGGAGTTGTTTCAGAAGACCGGTTCCTTCAAGGTGCGCGGGGCTTTTAACAAAGCCCTGGGGCTCAAGGCCGAGGAGCGCGGGCAGGGATTAGTGGCGGTCAGCGGCGGCAACCACGCTCAGGCCGTGGCGTATGCCGCCCGGACTTTGGGCTTGAAATCCGTGGTCCTGATGCCGGAATCGACGCCTGCGAATTACGTCGATGCCACCCGCGGCTACGGCGCGGAGATCAAGTTCGCGGCCAATGTGGGAACTGCCTTCGCCGAGGTTGCGCAATACGAGCGCCAGGGATGGGCCTACGTTCATCCCTTCGACGATCCGGTGGTGATGGCGGGGCAGGGGACTATCGGTCTCGAAATCCTCGATGACGTTCCGCAAGTCACCGATATCATCGTGAGTATCGGCGGCGGCGGGCTCATCGGCGGTATCGCAACCGCGGTCCGCTCTCTCAAGCCGTCGGTGCGCGTGTGGGGTGTCGAGACCGAGGGCGCGGATTGCATGTCGAAATCGCTTGCGGCGGGCAAGATTGTTACGCTCGACGCCATCACCTCGATTGCGCGAACTCTGGGAGCGCCGGCGCCCTCGGAATTCACCTTGACACTGGCGCGCACATTACTCGAAAGCGTCACTGTGGTGAGCGATGCCGAGGCACTGGCGGCGCTGCGGTTTCTGCTCGAACGATTAAAAGTGCTGACGGAGCCCGCCGCTTCCTGCACTCTGGCTGCGGCCGACCGGTTGAAGGACCAATTCTCCAAGGAGCGCCATGTGGTGCTGCTTCTCTGCGGCGGCAATATGCCGTTCGAGGACTTAGCCCGGTTGCCGGGTGCCCAAGCCCAATAGCACGCATCCGAGCAGGATCAGGCTGAGCCCCACAAACTTGGCGCGCGTGAAGGGTTCGTGAAAAAACAGCCGGGACCACAGCATGGTCCAGATGTAGCCGGTCGAAACCATCGGGAAAAGGATGCTCAGCTCCCCGCTCTTCAATCCCGCTATGAAGAACACGGACGACAGAAGGTATCCCGCAACGCCGGCGGCAAGCGGCCAGTTTTTAAGCAGGGACGGAAGATTCTTCTCCAGCCGTTTAGACCCGGCCTTGAAGCCAATCGCGCTGAAGCTGCCGATAAAGGATCCGAAGGTCACCAGGGCAATGGATGAGGCTGGCGTCGTCATTTATGAGCCCCCATACCGAGAACTGCGACGCCCGCCATGATGGTGCAGATGCCGGCGATTTTGTAGGGGTTCATGACCTCGCCGAAGACCACCACGGAGAGAATCGCAACCCACACATAGCTCAGCGAGATGAGCGGATACAAAACCGACAACTCCCCGTGCCGAAGCGCGACCACCATCAGCGCGGCCCCGACGCCATACAGCAACATCCCGCCAATCAAGGGAAAGTCAGTCAACAATCCGGCGAACGAGGGATGCAATTTGAGATGCATGGTCCCGAACTTCATCAGCACTTGAGCGGCGGCGGCCAACACCGTGAAGGCCACGATCATGAGCAGAGAACGGCGCTTTTGTTCTACGGTGGATGCAGTCACGGGAACTTTATTCAGGATAACGGAATCGGGTGTTTCGGTTGGCATTAGACCAGTCGAGTGTCTCTCCTTACCTATCGGAGCGCAGAGGCAATCCCTTTACTCGCCGCTTTGTTGCAGCAGCTTGGCGACCAGTGCCGTCCAGCCCGTCTGGTGGCTGGCTCCCAGGCCCGCACCGTTGTCGCCATGGAAATATTCGTAGAACAGGGGATAGTCCCTAAAGTGAGGATCGGTCTGGTATTTTTCGTTCCCGCCGAATACCGGCCGCCTGCCCTGGTCATCGCGCAGGAAGATTCGCGAAAGACGGCGTGAAAGTTGAGCCGCCACTTCACCCAGGTGCATGCGCACGCCGGATCCGGTGGGAAATTCCACTTGGAATTCATCGCCGAAATAGAAATGAAACCGTTGCAGAGACTCTATCAAGAGATAGTTGACCGGGAACCACACCGGACCGCGCCAGTTGGAATTGCCCCCGAATAAACCGGTGCGCGATTCGGCCGGCTCGTAGTTCACGCGGTGTTCCTGGCCATCTACCTTAAGAGTGAAGGGATGAGCCTCGTGGAATTTTGAAACCGAACGGATTCCGTGCGGGGACAGGAATTCGTTCTCGTCGAGCAGCACTTCGAGCACCCGACGGAGACGCGCCGGCGCCACCAGGCTCAGTAGATGGCGTTCCTCGATGCCGTGCCGCATGAGGGGCGCAAGATTCTGGCACAAATCCGGCCGGTTGGCGATGAACCAGTTCATCCGTTTCTCGAATCCCGGCAGCGCTTCGATCAGAGAGGACTCCATGGTGTCGACCGCGAATAACGGAATCACGCCTACAATGGAACGGAGGCGCATGGGAATCGACGGCCCCGTTGGAAGGCTTAAACGGTCATAGAAGAATCCATCTTCGTCATGCCATAACCCCTCGCCACCCAGGAGGTTAATGGCGTGGGAGATGTAGAGGAAATGCTCGAAAAACTTATTCGTGATGTCTTCGTAGAGGGGATCGGTGTTCAAGGCCAGTTCCTGCGAGATGCGCAGCATGTTCAAGCAGTACATGGCCATCCAACTGGTGCCGTCGGATTGTTCGATCAGACCGCCGTTAGGGAGCGGCTTGGAGCGGTCGAATACGCCGATATTATCCAACCCCAGAAAGCCGCCTTCAAAAATGTTATTGCCCTCGGAGTCCTTGCGGTTCACCCACCACGTGAAGTTCATCAGCAGCTTATGAAAGACGGTTTCGAGGAAGGCGTAATCGGGGCGGCCGTTAATTTTTTGGTCGATTTGAAACACCCGCCAGCAAGCCCAGGCATGCACTGGAGGGTTCACGTCGCCGAACGCCCATTCATACGCCGGGACCTGCCCGTTGGGATGCATGTACCATTCGCGGAGAAACAGTTTAAGCTGGGCCTTGGCGTTGTCGGGATCGACGAGCGCCAGCGGAATCATGTGGAACGCCAGGTCCCAGGCGGCATACCACGGGTATTCCCACTTGTCGGGCATGGAGAGCACGTCTTCGTTATAGATATGCACCCATGACGAATCGCGTCCCTTGAGGCGCGACGCGGGAGGCTTGGGCTGGTCGGGATCGCCCTTGAGCCAATCCGCAATTACGAAATGGTAATACTGTTTGGACCACAAGAGTCCCGCCAAGGCCTGCCGCTGCACGCGCTTTCCATCCTCGGAAAGTGCCGGGGACGCGAAGGAATAGAACTCGTCGGCTTCGACGATGCGCTCGCTGAAAACTCCGTCTATATCGTGAATCAAGAGTGACGGCTCGGAGCGCCGTGCCAGACGCAGTCGAATAGTCTCGGTCTGGCCGGGCTTGAGATGGAAGCGGTACCAGCCACACGCTTTGGTGCCGCGCTGGGCGGGATTTACGGCTTCCTCGATGCCATGGACCACTCTCTGGTGAAACGCGTCCTTCGCGTAATGGGCCGCGCCGGGTGCGCCCTCCCAATTCCACAGCGCTTTCGTGTTGCTCTCGTTTTCGGTGAAAAGAAGCTGCGGAGCGCCCTCCATTGTGAGCTGGTAAACGCCCAGCTCAGGTTCATGGATCTCGATGATGGGTTCCTTACTGGAAGCGGGGGAGCGAAACAGGCCTGGTTTTTCGGGGCAATTTCCCCAGGACCACTGATTGCGGAACCAGACGCTTGGCAAGAGGTGCAGAGGCGCGGCGTCGGGCCCGCGGTTGGTAACCGCGATGCGGATGAGGATGTCTTCGACGTCGGCCTTGGCATACTCGACAAACACGTCGAAATAGCGGTCGTCGGAAAAGATACCGGTGTCAATCAACTCGAATTCGGGATCGCTGTGGCCGCGACGCTGGTTCTCCTCCAGCAAGCGCGCGTACGGAAACTCCGCCTGCGGATATTTGTAGAGACACTTCATGTAAGTGTGGGTGGGGGTGGAATCCAGATAGTAATAGCACTCCTTCACGTCTTCGCCGTGGTTACCCTGGTTGCCGCTGACGCCGTAGAGGCGCTCTTTGAGGATGGGATCGCGCTCGTTCCAGAGCGCCAGCGCGAAGCACAGACGCTGGTGGTTATCGCAAATTCCCGCTATGCCGTCCTCTCCCCAGCGGTAGGCGCGCAGGTGCGAATGTTCAAAGGGGAAATATTCCCAGGCGCTGCCGTCGGCGCTGTAGTCCTCGCGGACTGTTCCCCAGGCGCGCTCGGCTAGATAAGGGCCCCAACGACGCCAATGTTGCTCCCGCCTGGCCGCGGCGATCAAGCGAAGTTGCTCGGCGTTCATAGGTTGATTCTAGCTGGAGTCACACGCACGCTACCGAATATAAAACCCTTGGAATCCACATATAGAGGATGCGCGCGGATGCGTTTGACACGAACGGCGCGACAACGGGTGGTGTGACGACCCGATTCGCAGTCTTGTTTCTTCTCACCGCCGCAGTGCGGGGCTGGGCGCAAAACCCTGCTCCGCCCGCGCCGGCGGCCGTCGCACGAGTGATTGTGGGTCTCGAGCAATCTGCCGCGGGCTCGGCAGCGCCGGTGCAGAAAGCCGCCGTCAGCCTGTTCTTCAGTGAACCCCTGACTGCTCGCTTCGGGACTTGGGGCGACGTGCGTCTTAGTTCCATCCCGATTGATGTCCAGTCCACTCTAGTAACGCTGCCTGCGGACGCCGGCAAGATTGTGGGTGCCATTCCTCTAAACGAACTGGTGCGGTCGGGCGAGTTTCTGGTGGGCGTCAGCTATCGTGTTTTGGGGGGACAAGGCCGGTGGTCGTCCCTTTCGCTGATCGCAAGCCAGGGCGTGGCCATGCCGCTGGTTCCTAACGAGGACCGGTTCTATCGCCAGTATTATGGCGGCCTCCGGGTTCAATCCACCCAGCACACGCATATTGTGGATGTCTCCTTCGGTCAGAACGAAGCCATTACGGGAGGCAGGTTCCGGGGCTCGGTTGCTCGCTTCGACAGCTTCTATGCTTTTCCCTTGACGCCGGGCAACTTTCTGTACCTGTTCGGAACCGCCATGGTGCGGGCTTCTCCTCGGGCGCCTGGCGTCGGCAACGCCGGAGGCCATGACTCCTATCGAATCGGAGTGGGCGTCGATTTGTTTCAAATGCTAAAAGCATTGCGGACCAACTGAAGCCGCGGCCGGCCGGTTAGCACGACCGTCACGACATCACACCGGACCTGTTCCCACGGTGTGTCGGTTTTCCGGGCGTAGGCGCGGGCGACGCGGCGCAGGTGCGAGCGTTTGTCGTCGCCGATGGCGCGCTCCGGCGGCCCATGCTCATCGCTCTGCCGCGACTTCACTTCGACCACGACCAGCGTCGCGCCCTCCCAGGCGATCAGATCGGCCTCGGCATTGCCCGCGGTTGAACGGTAATTCCGGGCGACGATGGTGTAGCCTTGCCGGCGGAGAAAACGGTGCGCCAGATCTTCCCCGCGGCGGCCGAGAGCCTGCCCCGGATCCCAGCGCCGGCGGCGCGCCTGGTGACGCAGCCAATCGAAGAAAACGCCCAACATTTTAAAATGAGTGGGCGCGGAATACGGAAAATCTCGCAGCGCCAGCCACTACGCGAAAAAATGCGGCTGGCTCTTCATGAAAGCCAGCCGTATATTTCGGGACGCCCGATGTCAGAACAAAAGCCGCAGTCCCAACTGGATCTGACGGGAAGCGTTAGCGGTCGGGTTGATCGGCTTACGAATGGAGGTAACCAGATTCCCGCTGCCGTCGAAGAGCGTCTGCATCTGGGCCGTAAAGTTCGTATTGTTCATGACATTGAACATCTCGACCCGGAACTGAGCCTTCACTTTCTCGCCCCACAGGTTTTGATTCTTAAACACCGTGAAATCGAGATCGCGGAAAGTCGGCATGGTAAGCGTATTCCGGCCTAAGTTTCCAAGTACTCCTAGTGCTGGAAAGGCGAAACACTCAGTCTTGATGTAATTGCCCGTGTCCCCGGTGGTTGCGTTTGGCGTACAGCCTGGAGCAGCCACATACTCCGGCCGCTGTGCTCCGTTGCTGCCGGTAATCTGCGTGTTGCCTGTGCGAGCGCGATCGGCGCCAATACGGAACGTGAAAGGACCTCCGCTTTGCCGGGTATAGATTCCACCGATCTGCCATCCGCCCAAAACGGTGTTAGCAAGGGCATGCGTCTTCACGCCGGCGGGCACCGGTATGTCGTATTGGGCGTTGACCACGAAGTTGTGCGGGATGTTATAGTCCGAAACGCCACGGTTAATTCGCGGATCGAACGCCCACGACGCTGCGGCGGTGTTGAAGCTTTCATTACCGCCCTGGAATACGCCGGACCCGTTATCGATGCTCTTCGACCAGGTGTAGGCGACCTGGTAGGTCAATCCCTTGATGGGACGCTGGACCAGATTCGCTTGCAACCCGTGATAGTTACTCTGGCCGTTCCAGTCCGAAGCGCGAATGGCGCCGAAGTTCGGGTTGGTTCTCTGGATCGCCCCGGTAGTCGGAAAAACATAGTGTGAATTCACAATGGTCACGAGCGCGGCAGGCACCTCATTGGTGTCTTCTTCCTGGTGAATCAGGTGCACGCCGGACGATCCCGAATAGCCCACGGTAAGAGCCATGCTCTTGGTAAGCTGGCGCTGGATGTTGAGATTCCACTGCATCCGGTAGCTGCGGCTGGGATTGAATTCGACGTGCGAGGCCAGCAGGGCGCTCGGAATCAGCAACAACGGTTGAATCTGGTTCGGGAAGGCGGAACTCGGTGGATTGTTAAGCTGAATCGACTTGAAGAACGGAGCGCTGCGCGGATAGCGGGCCGTGAACATGTAGGGCAAGGGCACAATATCGAACATCCCGAATCCACCGCGCACTGCCGTTTTGCCATCCTTGCGTGGATCCCAGGCGAAGCCAACGCGCGGCGCAAAGTTGTTTTTGGTCGTGTGGTAGTAGGGTCCGCCTGTTGTTGTTTGAGTATCAGTCAGATTGCGAAGGTTTGCAATACGGTTGTGGGATTCATCGACCGGCGTACCCACCTCGTAGCGCACGCCCAAATTGATGGTGAGATTCGGCAACATGCGGAAGTCATCCTGGACGTAGCCGCCGTAGAGCGTCATATGCTCTGAGCGTGTGGCATCGGTACCCGGATAATCGCCGTTGAAATTAGACCCGGCGCCGCTGAGATCTGCGGCCAGGAAGTCCTTGATGGAACCGAACTGCCAGACCCCATTCGGCTTGCTGGGCTCGAAGATGTTGTACATGATGTGCTCAACATTGAATCCAGCGCGGACGCTATGACGCCCGTGGGTCCAGGAAATATCGTCGTAGAACTGCGGGGAGGTATATCCGAAGAAGTTCTCGCCGCTGGCGAAGATACCGCTGGGAACGCCGGTAGATGTTCCGATGGCCACGCCGGAGATGATGATTTGACCAAACAGATGGCCCGGAACGAAGCCGAAATTAGGATCGGTGAGCCGCGGGTCACGGGGATTGCCGTCGATGGCATTGCCGCCGTAGAACCGGGTCACACCCGCGCGCGCGTTATTGATAAGGGTCGGCGAAAACAGATGCTGCAGACTCAGGACTCCATACTGCCGTTTAGAGGAGCTGAAGGTGTCCTTCAAGTTGTAGTTATCGGGGACGGCGACATTCGTATTGTCGTAGGTGTAGCTTCCGAAAAAAGTAGTCGATGATGAGAAATAGTGGTCGATCTTGCTGGTGACATAGTTTTCCTTGCCGTCCCGCTTGGGGCTGAACAGAAAGAACCCGATATCGCTATTGCTAACCGGTACGGTGGGCAGTGGGTACAGTGTTATAAAGGGCGCAGCTTTCGGACTGATCGAGACCTGCTGCAGCTGAGTACAGTTAGTCTTGGGCACACACAGGATACCCTTCTGGGCATTCGCTGAAAGCGTAGGATCCTGAGCGGTCAGCCCCTTAATTTCAGTCAGCTTTTCAAAATTGACGAAGAAAAAGGTTTTGTCTTTCTTGATCGGACCACCCAGAGCGCCGCCATACTGATGACGGCGGAAGGCTGGGATCTTCGGCCCATCGAAAAAGTTCCTGGCGTCGAGGGCGCTGTTGCGGTGGAAATAATAGCCGCTCCCATGAAATCCGTTGGTGCCGGACTTGGTGATGGCATTGACAATGCCGCCCGCGCCCCGTCCGTACTCGGCGGAGTAATTGTTGGTCAGCACCGAAAACTCGCGGATGGCGTCGACGCCCATGTTCACGCGCAACGAACTGCCGGGGCCGCCGTTGGCATAGTCATTCACACTGATGCCGTCGATCCGGAAAGAGTTGTCGGTATGCCGGCCGCCGGAAATATAAAGGGCCATGCCGTTGCCGCGCTGGGCACGGCTCAGATCGTTCTGATTTTGAGATCCGTTCGCGTTGACGCCCGGCTGCAGCAGAGACAGAGCGATCCAATCGCGGCCGTTCAAGGGGAGTTCCCGGATAGTGTTCGAGTTCACGAAACCGCCCAGCGTAGAGCTGGAAGCATCCACCTGAGGCGCCTCAGCGGTGACTTCCACTTTTTCGCTGATCGCTCCAACCGTCAGCGCGAAATTCACGGCGACATCGGCGCCTACAGTGACTTCGATGCCGCTGCGCACTTCGGTCTTGAAACCGGCGATGGCGACGCTCACTTCGTACGAGCCGGCAGGGACGCTGGAGATTCTATAAGTGCCGCTGTCATCGGAAGTCGTTTTCCGAATTGCTCCGGTATCCAGGTTGCGCGCCGAGACGTCGGCCTTGCCGATCACCGCCCCTTGCTGGTCCTGGACTACTCCCAAAATGGTGCCGTTCACCGTCTGTGCGCTCAGTGGTGCGGGACCGAAACTCCAGCAGATCGCAGCTAACGCGAAACTGACGAGGATCCCCCTAATAGAAGAGTTGTCGCTCACGAATATTCCTTTCCTGTCTCACCCAATCGGATTATTTTGACCCTATAGCTCGAAGCTGAGCTCAGTGACGCTTTTCAGACTTAATCACGGATAGGTTCTGTTTGTCAACGGCTAATCGGCTTCAGCAGGGCGTAGAAAACGGTTTACTGCTTGACACCCACAATTTAATGTGACTAACTTCTTACGATTGCCGTTTGGCATAGAATCCGTGGGGCCGCATGGCAGTGAGTTCAAACCGGGGGTGAGGCATATATGTGCTACCACAGTTCTCGTCTGAGACTATTCGTCGCTGGCGTACTGACGGCGATGCTATGGTGTGTGATTACTCCGCGTCTGCATGCGCAGGCGGTGAACGGAACCATCCTTGGAATCGTCCAGGATCAGCAAGGCGGAGCGATTGGTAAGGCGGAAGTCACGGCGCGCAGCCTCGACACAGGAGTGATCCGCAAGGCAACGTCGGAGGATAACGGCGAGTACCGGATTACGAGCGTACCTGCCGGGTCGTATGAAATCAGCATCACCGCCCCCGGCTTCAAAACCGAGGTGCGGAATGGCATTGCTGTCACCGTCGGCGGCGATGTCTCAGTGAATTTTAACTTGACAGTTGGCGCGGTCAACGAAAAAGTGGAAGTCTCCGCGGAGGCGCCCCAGGTGGATACGTCCGGTTCAGCCATGGGCGGCTTCGTGAACTCGGCGACTATCCGCGAGCTTCCGCTGAATGGCCGCGACTGGCTCCAGTTGGCCTTGTTGCAGCCTGGCGCCATGATCAGCTCCGGCGAATACCAAACCGATACTTCCCGCGCCCAACGCGGAAATGGTTTGGCGATCTCGATTTCCGGCGGCCGTCCCACGGAAAACGTTTTTCGTATCGACGGACTGGTGGTGAACGATCATGCGAATTCCGGCCCCGGAAGCTCGCTCCACGTGAACATGGGCGTGGATGCGATTCGCGAGTTTTCGGTGCTGACCAACAACTACACCGCGGAGTTCGGCCGCGGCGCCAGCGGCGTGGTCAACGCGATTACCAAGTCGGGCACCAACGACTTTCACGGGAGCGCCTATTATTTCCATCGCAACAGCGCACTCGACGCCAGGAACTTTTTTGATCGAGCGATCATCGCACCGTTTCACCGCCATCAATATGGCGGATCCATCGGCGGCCGGATCAAGAGAGATAAAACTTTCTTCTTCACTAATTACGAAGCCCTGACGGAAATGAAAGGCCAGTCTCCGCAGACGGACACACTCTCGGCAAACGCCCACCTGGGCATCCTCTGCGCCGATCCCAAATGCACGTCCACCACGCAAGTAAACGTGGATCCGCGCATAAAGCCCTATCTGCAGTTCTATCCCAATCCCACCGCCGCCACCACCGGCGATGTCGGAAAGTTCGCATTCGACTCCGTCCGGCTGGGCGATGAGAAATATGTTATCGGCAAAATCGATCACTACTTCTCATCCAGCACCACGCTGAACGGGAGCTATTCGTGGGATAACACCACGGTGCTTTCTCCCGACGCTTATGGCGAGAAATTCTCCAACGCCCCGGCCCGCAAGATAAACGGGCTGATCACCCTGCAACATCTGTTTTCACCAACGCTCATCAACAATGCGCGCGTAGGCGTAACCCGTTCCCGCGCCGGCAACAACCTCGATTGCTGCGTAAAGATCCCCGCGCTCGACGATGTTTCTCTCGGCTTCATTCCGGGCCATCCTACCGGGAGCTTCACTGTAACCGGGATCGCAGGCACCAGCAATTTCGGCGGGATCCGCACCAGCGGTTTGAATGACTTTCATTACACGGCGCCGCAATTCTATGACGATGTGTCCTGGACCAGGGGCCGTCACAGTCTGCGCATGGGTTTCGCATTTGAACGCGTGATCAGCAATATCGACGAGGAAAACAGTTACAACGGAGCTTGGATCTTCCCGTCCATCCTCGCGCTGCTCACAGTGCAGCCCACGCAATTCAATGGGCTGTTCCCGGGCTCGGATACCATCCGTGGCTCGCGAAACTCGATCATCGGCGCATATATTCAGGACGACTTCCGTATCCGTCCCAACCTCACGCTCAATCTGGGTGTGCGCTATGACATGGCCACCGTGATCAAGGAAGTGAATGGAAAGGTGGCGAATCTTCGGAACCTGACCGATACGAAAACCACTACCGGCGATCCCTACTACAGTAATCCGACGCTAAAGGATTTCGCTCCGCGCATTGGTTTCGCCTGGGATCCGTTCAAGAATGGCAAGACCGCGGTCCGGGGGGGAGCCGGGATGTTCGATATCATCCCGTTACCTTATCTGCTCGTCAATCTTTTCCCACGCACGGCGCCGTTCTATCGGTTGGGATTAGTCAACAATACGGCAGCCACCCCCTTGGCCCCCGCATTTCCCAACGGGGGATTCAACTTGCTGGGTCTGAGTACGCTCCAGGCCACACGCATTGAACCGGAACCGCCTCGCAGCTACAAGATGCAATGGAACTTCAATATTCAGCGGCAGCTCGCCCGTAACCTGGCGTTGACCGTAGGATACGTGGGCTCGACCGGCGTGCATCTCGCTCACACCAACTATGACTATGATCAAGTGCCCCCTTCGCTGGTAAAAATCGTCGATTCCCACTACGTGTTCCCCATCCCGGCGGCGGGCCAGCCGATTCAGAGAATCAACCCCAATTTTGGTCAAATCAGAAGCACCGACTTTTCCGGGCACAGCACCTATCACTCATTGCAGACGAACCTGGTCGAACGCCCGGCTAAAGGACTGATGTTCCAGGTCGCCTACACATATTCCAAGAGCATCGACAATGGGAGCAACACGGCCGCCGAAAACGAAAATCTCAACACTGTCGGATCGCCGTGGGCCTTCTGCGAGAGCTGCAATCGCGGCCCTTCGGATTTCGATCTGACTCACAATCTTGTGCTGAACTTCCAATATGACCTGCCCGTGCCTGCGTCCGTGAAATCGCACGCGGTGGCCAACACGCTTTTGGGTGGATGGCAGATCGGGGGAATCTACACCCGGCAAAGCGGTGGTCTTTATAACGTTAAGATCACTACGGATCGGGCGAACACGGGAAGTGCAATTACGGCAGCGACGCAGGGAGGTCAGAGGCCGGACTATCTTGGAAACCTTCCCGGTTGCGCGCCGGGCGATGTCACTACCGGCGACATTGGGCACCTGATCAAGACATCCTGCTTCATTTTTCCGGCGCCGGGCGTACTCGGAAATCTGGGACGGGATATTTTCCGCATGCCCGTGTTCCGGGATTTGGATTTCTCGGTATTCAAGAACCAAAATCTCTGGGGCGAAAAGCTGAAGATGCAGTTCCGGGCGGAGATGTTCAACATCCTGAACAATACCAACCTCTCGGCCAACACGTTCTCCAACACCTTTACGGGCACGGGAGCGCCGGTCTTGTCATTCGGGACTCCAACGGCTCCGACTGCCAACCAGTCCCGGCAGATCCAGTTCGGGCTCCGGTTGTTATTCTGACCCGCGGCGCCGCGCAATCTCATTTACGAAAACGCAAACATGGCTTGACAACCATAAACTTTTATGGTCTAAATTTTAACACCGCCATTCGGCAAAGTTACGGGGAGCCAAATGGCCAGATTGTTTTAATTGGGGAGATATCGCCATGGGTGAAAAGCATTCTGGTAAGAGGACATTCGTCCGTTTAGCGATAGCGCTGATCTTTGGCGGGGTGCTGTCCTCGCCTGTGCATGCGCAGACGGTTGGCGGGACGATCTTGGGAATCGTTCAGGATCAGCAAGGCGGGGCGATTGGCAAGGCGGAGGTCTCCGCGCGCAGTCTGGATACGGGAGCGATCCGCAAAACAACTACTGAAGACAACGGCGAGTATAGGATCGCGAGCATCCCTGCCGGTTCTTATGAGATCAGCATTACCGCCCCTGGATTTAAGACCGACGTCCGAAGCGGCATCGCGGTCACTGTGGGCGCCGACGTCGGGGTGAACTTCGCCATGACAGTGGGAGCGGTATCCGAAAAAGTGGAGGTCACCGCCGAAGCCGCGCAGGTAGATACGTCCAGTTCCGCCATGGGCGGCTTCGTGAATTCGGTCACCATCCGCGAGCTTCCGCTGAACGGCCGCGACTGGCTCCAACTCACGTTGTTGCAGCCGGGCGCCCTGCAAAACGCGGGCGAACCTCAGGCCGATACCTCCCGTGCCCAACGCGGCAACGGGCTGGCCATCTCCATTTCCGGCGGCCGCATTGTTGAAAACGTTTTTCGGATCGATGGGCTGGTGGTCAACGATTATGCCAATGCCGGTCCGGGCAGCTCCCTGCACGTCAACATGGGAGTGGATGCGATCCGCGAGTTTTCGGTGCTGACTAACAATTACTCCGCCGAATACGGCCGGGGCGCTAGTGGCGTGGTTAACGCCATTACCAAGTCGGGAACCAATGATTTTCACGGCAGCGCTTACTATTTCCACCGCAACAGCGCGGTCGACGCCAGGAACTTCTTCGATGGTCCGAAAATCGCGCCGTTTCGCCGGCATCAATATGGCGGCGCCATTGGCGGCCCGATCCGTAAGGACAAAACCTTTTTCTTTACCAATTATGAAGCGCTGACGGAGGCAAAGGGCTTGTCTTTTTCAAGCGATACTCTCTCTCCCGATGCCCGTAATGGCATTCTCACCTCCGGTAGGGTCAATGTCGACAAGCGTATGCTTCCCTATCTGCAGCTCTATCCTTTGCCCAATACAGCGATTACCGGCGATGTCGGGAAGTTCGCTTTCGACGCGGTCCGGTTAGGCGATGAGAAATATGTGATCGGCAAGTTGGATCACTACTTCTCTTCCGCCACTACACTCAACGGAAGCTATTCCTACGACAACACGACGGTGACTGCACCTTCTCCCTACAACCAGAAACTCACAGGCGCTCTCAGCCGCCGGCAGAACGTGGTTTTGAGTTTGCAGCACTTATTCTCCGCGACTCTGATAAACAATAGCCGCGTGGGCATTAGCCGGACCTGGGCCGGCAACGAGCTCGACTGCTGCGTCAAGCTCCCCTTGCTGGACGATCTTTCTCTCAGCTTCGTTCCGGGCGTACCCGTGGGGACTTTTAACACCACCGGGCTCAGGAACGGGTTTGGAGGGGTGGGCCAGGGCGGTTTGAACAAATTCTTTTACACCGCTCCGCAGTTTTATGACGATCTTTCGTGGACCAAGGGCCGCCACAGCATCCGCACTGGTTTCGCCTTCGAACGGGTTCTGGACAATCTGGATGAACGCAATCGTCCCAACGGGCTTTGGACCTTCAGCTCCATCAAGGACATGCTGACAGTAAATCCGAATCAATTCAGTGCGCAATTCCCGGGCACAGATGGCATCCGCGGCCTGCGGAACTCCATTTTTGGAGGATACATTCAAGACGACTTCCGCATCCGTCCTAACCTCACCCTCAATCTGGGTGTGCGGTACGACATGTCCACCGTGATCAAGGAAGTGAATGGAAAGCTTGGCAATCTTCGCAACATCACCGACGCAAAGGTGACGCCGGGCGATCCCTACTACAATAACCCTACGTTCAAAAACTTCGCGCCGCGTCTAGGCTTCGCCTGGGATCCTTTCAAGGACGGCAAGACTGCGATCCGGGGCGGCGTTGGAATGTTCGATATCATCCCCTTGCCACATGTATTTGTCAGCATCGTCCCCCGATCTGCCCCGTATTATCTGGAGGGTTCCATATCCAATCCCCCGTCTTCAAGCTTTCCGAACCAAGCGCTCCCTTTGCTGACTCTGAAGACCGTCCAGGCTACGCACATCGAATTCGACCCCAGTCGTGCCTACAAAATACAATGGAACATGAATATCCAGCGCCAGCTCACCCGCAGCATGGCCTTCACGGCGGGCTACGTAGGATCGGCGGGTGTGCACTTGACGCATACTATCTATGACACGAATCAGGTGCCTCCGTCGCTGGTGAAAATAGTAGATTCACACTATGTCTTTCCGGTCCC
>JANXXL010000180.1 GCA_025350625.1 Bryobacterales bacterium
CAATTCCAACAATTCACAAGGAGAAGGAAATGGCAGATTTTCGCAAATGGCTTTACGCGTTTGTAGCAGTAGCGCTCCTTGCAGGGCTCAGTGTCCCGGCAAGCGCTCAAACGTTCATGCAGTGCTCACCCAACCCAAATAACCCATTGATTCGCGCGGAAGGCTATACCGAGTTGGCCGGTGATCTTTTTATCACCTGCACCGGTGGAACGCCGACCGCAGCTGCAGCCCTGGTACCGAAGGTGACGATTACCGTATTCGTTAGCACCCCGATTACCAGCAAGCTGACCGATACTTCCCAAAACCCGGCCTTCAACGAAGCCCTCTTGGTCGTCGATGAAGCCGGTGCTGTCGGAAGCGCCAACCCGATTTTGAATTGCGGCAGCGCGACCGCTCCCTATGGCACCACCCCGTTCACGTGCGACACCGTTTCTGCGAGCGGCAACGGGACCGGGGTGTATAATGGCACGGCGGGTCACCCGAACGTGTTTCAGGGCCGGCAGGTCAACAACTCCGGTGGCCAGGCCATCCAGTTCATTGGTGTGCCGATCGATGCCCCGGGTAATGTTCTGGTGAATGGAATCGCGCCTACCCGCACGCTTCGTATCACCAATGTCCGCGTCAACGCAGTTGCGCTCAACGTTACTTTGAGCCAGGGCTTCAGCCTGGTCACCGTGAATGCGACCGTCGCGTTCAACGGCACCAACTTTGGTGGTAACCAGATTTTCAACGTGCCGATTGCTACCGTCCGTCCCGGCCTGATCGTGACCGGCGGCCTGTTTGATGGCGACGACGCACTTTCCGGATCTGCCACTTTCCTGCAATGCAACGCAAGGGCTGGCTCAACCTCCAATGCACTCTTTCTGACCGAAGGCTTCCCTTCGGCCTTTAAGGTTCGCAACTGGGCGCAGATTCAGACCAATGGCGTTCCGCCGACTGTATCGGGCGGAGATTGGATCTGGAATGCGACCACCGCTACAATTTCACCGGTGGATCTCAATCAGAACGTGCCCAATGCTCTCTATAACACGGAAAGTGGCATAGAGTTCCCTGGAGCTCCTTGCGCTCCACAGGCTAATCCGGTCCCCAACCCACCGACTGGCGCCTCCAGCGGCGCATGGCCCGGCGGGCAGCCTTTCAGCAACCCCAATGGGATCTGTCTGGCCGGTTCGGCTTCACAGGGTACCCGGTTTGCGATCCAGCTTTCGAACATTCCGGCTGGCAGCAATCCCAGCGTTCCGCTTCAACTGGAGCTCGAATCCGGGACTGCCGACAACGACACCGGCGTAGTTGTTCAAGTCTGCGGCTATGACGCGAACGGCGCAGGCGGCACGCCCGGCAGCTGCGCCGCGAGCGGCGCCCTTCCTGGAACCAGCCTGGTTCCCGCCAGTGGATTGGTAGTTTATGAAGTCGCGTTCGACAATCCGAACGCCCTTGAATTCCTGGAAGTACCGATCTACGTGAACCCGGCTGTCAATCTTAACGCCAATCCGCCGGTCGGCGGGACGCCGCAAGTAGGTGTAACTGCCACCGCGCAAGCCAGCTTTGCTCCGTTCTACCCGGCTAGTGCGCAAGGCTTTGCCCCAGTGGGCGCAGCCCAGCCAATGAGTTCGACGTTGAATGCGAGCGGTGCGCCGATCCCGCGCTTTAGGCAGGACTTCCAGCCGAACCCCTCGGTTCAGCTGTTTACCTTTAGCAAATGCGCTTGCGACATGCTGTTCCCGTGGGTGGTTGCGGATGCAACGTACACCACAAGCATCATCGTAGCCAACACTTCGCTCGATCCCTGCGGCGGGACAGCCTGTGGCGCCGGTTTCAGTGCCGCACCGCAGTCAGGCAATGTGACGTTCTGGTTCTTCGGGACCTCGGATATCACCTTTGATTCATCGAATGGGGCTACCGCTACACCGCCAGGTCCAACAGCAGCTAACGTAATCGGCTGCCAGACGACTGCAGCGGCGCCTGCAATATGCGCCCCCACTGCAAACACGACAGCACATCCGGTACCTCCCGGATCTTACGTCGCGTTTGTCATCAGCCCGTCGGGTGCAATCGGCGGCGGTCAGACCGGAAAGAATAACCTGGGTCCGATCGTCGACGGCGCCACCGGCAAGGTAGCGACCAACTTCGCCGGCTATGTCATCGCGCAGTCTGAATTCCAGTACTGCCATGGTGTGGCTAACATTTCGGCATCAGGCCTCAGCAACACTTATGTGGGTCTGATTCTCGACAAGGCAGGACGCGGGATGGCAGGTGTCCAACTCCGCCGCACTGTCCAGCAATTTGCCGACGAACTGGCGAACTAACAAGTAGTCGATGTTAGAAAAAAGGGGGAGGGCTTCGGCCCTCCCCCTTTTTGTTTCTCCAGCGATATACCTTCACCCGTGTGGAATCACCAGATTGTAAATGGCCGTGACCTTGGTCTGAATATCCGCCAGAACCACCGCATTCATCTCGCTCGTCGTGGTGGGCGCGGGACTTGTCAAGTCGGTTCGCCGGATCTGCGTCGCCTTGAAGAAAGTCCCCACCGTCATGGTCTGAAGCCGCTCATTCGCCTTTAGTGCGCGGCATGGCGGAGGGACCGCCGGGCCTGTCGATGAACTCCCGTCCTCTACCGGGTCGATCTGCCAGTTCAATCCACTGGTCCGCTGCGCATCCGTCACCCAGTGCCCCGGATGCCCCACTCCCGCACTATACTTCTCCGCCAGCATTTGCCCAACATTCGCAAGCTTTCCATTCACCAGCACAATGGCGAAAGCCCGCCGGGAATCGCCGGCTGGGTAGGATATCGGGAAAATAATTTCGCCGATCCCGGGCAGCGTGACGCTGTTCGCCCCGGCGTCCACAACACTCGCGCCGCCCAGTTCACCGAAGAGCGCCTGCGCCTGCTCCGGAGTGCTCAGTTCGTTAGGATCGACCGCAGTGGCGCTCGCACCCGCGGAGCGCAACTGCACCGCGGCCGTCGGCGCGGGTGTCCACGCCGGATAGTTCGGCAGACCCTTGAAATTGGGCGTCGCCATTGCCTTTGCATCCTGCGTGATTTGCACTATCGTGGCGGCGCCGTCAGACGCATATTGAATCGCATTGAATACAATGGGACCGGTCTTCCCTCGATAGGTGTCGTCCCACCAGTTCTGTTCGGGACGCGACGGGTCCCAGAGGGGTTCGCCATTCCCAGCCGCGCGGTAAGAATCGCGCGTATAGCTTTTGAGCAGCAAGAGCACCGTCAGATCGTAGAACTCCTGGTTCGGTTGCGGTTGTTCAAGAGGGAAAGATGTTTGCATTACGGATGGCCTCTGCCCACAATCTTCACCAGCCCCGCACTCGCAGGCCAGGCCGCTAATTCGCTATGTCACTGGCTGCATGAAGCTTCTCAAAAAAGGGCCGGCGTTACTGCAACTTCACGCTTCGTCCGTACGGCGGCGAGACCCGCTATTGAGGAGGGGCTGAACCCTGGCGAATGAATCTGACAGGTATCCGATACACGCTGTCAAAAGGCTCAATAATAAACTCCACAACAGTCCGCCGCGGAGCTGCCGCGGTGGGCTTGTAGCTGACTTTTACAGGCAGTTCTGCATTTGCCGTGAGCAGAGTATCGACGGGCTCGACGGTAACGTCGTCGGTCGCGCCCTTCACCCCCACAAATACCCGTACTTGCCCCACATTTTCGTTGCGGAACGTAATGGTGTCCGTGGCTTCTTTGCCCAGAGTGAAGGTGATCGTCGATTTATCGATCGTCGCCTTCGGGATCAGTTTTGACGCGGCCGCCATCGCTGCCGCCGGGCTCAGGTCCTTCGGGAGCGGCGACGATTTTGCCGGTTGAGAAGCGTCCGCCGGTGGCGGCATTCCGGCAGTGGCGCCCCCAGTGGGTAATTCGCCGACAACCGTCAGCAGCGTGTCTTTAGATGCATCGTGATACCACACCCACTCCCCTTTTTCCATTTTCCAGCGGGTGGTTACGATGCTGGGTATCTCGATTTGTTGACCCGAAATTCCCATCTTCTGCGTGACGATGGCCTTTACTGCGGCTTTGGAGAATGCGTCGCTGTACTCGATCTCGCCAATGGTAAACGGCAGGCCCTGCTGTTTGGCGGCGCTAAAGTAGTAATCTTTGCTCTCCTCGGCGACCAGTTCGTAAGACTTGCGGAAATTTCCATCTTTCTGATATTGGAAAAACGCAGTGGCGCGGGATCGCAAAGCCTTATCCACTTCCGCGGGCGGGGCGGCAGATTGTGCGGCGGATGGAGTTTGCGCAAAACTTAGTAATGACGCAGCCAGCAGCAGAATGGGTTGGAGTCGCATAGGTTTTTGGGGAAAATGGCTGGGAGGCAGGGATTCGAACCCCGATA
>JANXXL010000189.1 GCA_025350625.1 Bryobacterales bacterium
ATCACACCAACGCTGAAACCGAAACCATACTCCTGGACGGGCACCTCGGCACCAAACATTTGTCGGACATAGCTTGCCTGCCTAGCCTGGTTTGAAGGATCTCATAGTCAGGCGATCGCGCCCAAGACTGATTCCAGTTTCTGGCTCACACGATCACGCGCCCCGCGTGTTCTGATACTCCTAGGGCGACATCTTCGCGAATGCGCTTGCGACGCAACTGTATTCGTTTTTTCACAACTGCAGGGGCGTTTTCGATTACGTGTCGGATTCGACCGGAGTGGGTTCCGCGAGCATTCTCCATTCCGGTTGGGGCGAAGTTCATCGATTTCGATAGCGATGGATGGAAGGATCTGTTTGTCGGCCATTCGCATGTGATAAATAAAATTCAACTAACCAAGCCGCACCTGCGCTATCGGGAGGCTCCACTCTTGTTGAAGAATGTCCGTGGAAAATTTGTCGATATCACAGTTGAGGCGGGCTCGGCGTTGCAGCAGCGGCGCGCGACGCGGGGGGTAGCCTTCGGTTATCTGAACAATGACGGCTGGGTGAATATGGTGCTGAATTGCAATAATGAACCCGCGGTCATCCTTGAGAACCAACGCGTGAGCGGAAATCACTGGCTGATGGTGAACACCGTTGGCAGTACGAGCAACCGGGACGGCATCGGAACGCAGGTCCGGCTGGTTACGGAATTCGGACAGGAACAATACGCCATGGTTGCGACAGGGTCCAGCCATCTGTCGTCGAAAGACAGACGGATGCACTTCGGTCCCGGCGCCAACCGCACTGTCAAACTGCTGGAGTTGATATGGCCGAGCGGAAAGGTGCAGCGGCTGGAGAAACTCCCGGTCGACCGAGTGATGACCATTCGCGAGCCGTAGTCCTTTCAGCGCGGCTTTGTTCGGAAGCTTTCGAGCAATTCCAGCGCCTTCAGAATCTCGAGGTCGCCCGGGATATCCCGGAGGGCCACCCGAAGATACCTTTCGCCGTCTTCGAACTGTCCGGCTTGGCACTCGGTCAACCCAAGATTCTTGTGCAGCATGGCGAGCGAAGAGCAGGAACCACAAACCTGAATCGCTTCACGCAACTGAGCGATCGCTTCGTTCCATTTGCCCGCCTTCGCGGCGGTGATCGCGAAATTGCTCAGTGTACGAGCCTGTTCCGTGAGCCCGCTTTGGCTTTGCAAGGCAGTAAAGCGGGATTGATACTGCCTGGACTGCTCGGGATCCGTCTTTGCCAAGGCGCGGAAGAGGCTGTATAGCGCCTGGGAGTGATTTGGGTCCGACTCAAGCGCCCTCTTCCATGCTGGGATGGCATCCTGCATCCTGTCGAGGCTTTGGTATGACTGGCCCAGCAGATAGGAAGCGCCGGCATTTCCGGGAGCCAGCTTCAAAGCCTGCTGGAGAGCCTTCACCGCCTCCGTATAAAGTTGCAGTTCGCGCTCCGCGATGCCCAGCCGGTACCACATATCGGGCAGGGTTGGATCCAGTTTCGCTGCCTGTTGCAACTCGGGCAAAGCTTCCTCGTACCGCCGCAACTCACCCAGCACGCGCCCTTTATTGTAGCGGGGCGCGGCCTCGCCGGGGGCCAGTTTCGATGCCTCGGAGAATTCGGCGAGCGCGGCTTCCGTTTGTTGCCGATCAGCCAGCGCGATGCCGAGGTTCAGATGCGCGTCGGGCGAGTGGGGCTCCAGCGAGACCACTTTCCGCAGGGTGGCCACCGCCGCCGCGTCCCTGGTCCGGCCCTGGATCATTCCAAGCGCGGTGAGGGCCTTTACCTGGTTCGGCTCGGTCGCGAGCACGGTCTCCAGTTCTTTCCGGGCTTCCGCAAAGCTGCCGCGACCGGCGAGAATCAAGGCCAGGTTTACACGAGCCTGCCCGTAGCCAGGACTGTTCTCGATGGCTTGGCGGAACGATTCTTCGGCATGCCGGGCGTCCCCGCGCTGCCCATATAGGACACCCAGGTTGTTCTGGCATTCCGCGCATTGCGGATCGCTCGCCAGCGCGGAGCGCAGTTGGCGCTCGGCCTCCTCATTCTTCCCCAGTCCCATGTAAAGCAGGGCGAGTTGATCGCGGGCGGCCGCGAAGTTGACATCGAGGGCCACCGACTTCTCAAGCGAGGCGATCGCACCGGCGTTATCCGCCAGCTTCTGCTGGGCCAGCGCGAGGTTATAGTAAGTCTTCGCGTTCCGGGGATCGAGTTTCAGCGCCTCCTGGTAACCGGCAATCGCGGACTTGGCGTCGCCCTCGATCAAGGACTGATTGGCGCGGCTCGCGGTCGTGCTCGCAATGTTCCCCATCAGGTCTTGTTTCTTGCGCTGCTCGAACTCGCTCAGTTCCTTCTGCGCCATTTCATTCTGATTCAACCGGCGCAGTACGTTCGCAAGCTGGAACTGCGCCTCCTGCGAATCCGGTTGAAGACGGCGGGCCTTCTCGAGACGCTGCCGGGCCTCCTCCAGTTTGCCGAGACGGGCGAGTACAAACCCAAGATTGTATTGCGATGCGTAGTGGTCGGGGTTTAACTCCACGGCGATACGGAGATCCTCTGCCGCCTTGTCGTACTCGGCGAGGCCGCGATAGACCAGACCGCGCAGATACCGGCCTTCGCCGCGACCAAGG
>JANXXL010000244.1 GCA_025350625.1 Bryobacterales bacterium
TTCACCCCATCAGCCGTTTCGATATCGCATTCGTAAGTCGCCGACGCGTCTGGCTTGGAGAGGCGGAAATACACAGCAAAGAAGGGATTGTTCTTTGGGATGGAGAAACGGTTCTCCTCCCGCGCCAACTTCAGCGGAATGCTCACGGGCGCAGGCGGGTCTTGCAGCACTGCGATTTGAGTTCGCATCGCCGGAATAGCCAGGACATTCTGGTAGATCAACACTGCCAGCAACAGGCATGCAGCCGCTGCCAGGGGCATCACGAAACTGGGGCGTTGCATCCACGCCAGACGAGGCGCGGGAACCTGCGATCCTACCAGATGCAGGCCGGTCTGTTTCTCAAATACGTCACGCAGATTTGCGGTGAAAACTTCGTCCACCGTCACCTCTGCCGCACACTCGGCGCAGGTGAAATAATGATCCTCGAAAGCGGCCGACTCCTCCGCCGACAGGTCGCCCATTAGATAGCGCGTGCTTGCGTTTATGCGCCCGGCGTCCTCATGATCCATTCGTGTAGCCTCGTTGTATTGTGTTGTCCAACGCTTTTTTGTTACTCTTCCGGCGACTCATACCGCTATTTTTCCGGCCCTGAAGGCGTGTTTTTTTCTAGGGCCGCGCGGAAACGGCCTTTTGCCCTATGGACTAGTAATCTGAGATACTCTGGCTTCACTCCCATCGCGGCGGCGATCCGTTCCTTGTCCTCTTCTTCCAGGAAGATTCTGCGTAGGAGTTCCCGATCCTTTTCAGGCAGTTCCGCCAGAATGCTTTCCACCATCTTTCGCCTCTCGCCGGTCACGAGATTCCGGCTGGAGTCCGCTGACTCGTCTACGATCTCAGGCATGTCCTCCGGCATCTGGCGATACCGGATGGAAGCTCGAAAAGACTCCATCATCACGTTGTTGCAAACCGCGTTTACGAAAGCGCCCAGCCGTTGCGGCTCATGGATGCCGTTTTCCTTCCGCAAAGAGGTGAAGACGCGCAGAAACGTCTCCTGGCGGACATCTTCGATCTGCTGCGGAGAACGGAGCTTGTTGCGCAGCTTTACGCGCAGCACCGCCCCGAAGAAGGAGATGAAGTGCCTTTCGACCTCCCTGTCCCCTTCAGCAAGCTTCCGTAGATAGTCCTGGTTGAAAGACCCGTCGCCCATCAGTCCACCTTTAGGTTCGCCGCCCGTTCCAGAACGCCGATTATAACAACACCGGCGCACGCTCCCGCATGAGCGCCCGCGTGACCAACCATCCCCGGCGATTATCTACTCTTATCCGCTATTCTTGTGACATATCTCCTCGGCGCTACCCGCTGAAAGAGCCTTGATTGGTAGTGACTTACGCGCGATTATTTCGCATTAAATCGAACTCGGCAGGGAAGCGAGCCGTAGGGGCAGAACACGCAGCAGTCGCCGGATTTCGGGTGAAGCAAAGCTTTGCAATTGCCGCACGCCGAACTCCATGCCGAATTACTACTCACTCGGGCGGCAGTGGCCTTATGGGGCAGGCCCTCGGCCTGAGGCGGCCTCTCGGGCCGCCAAATCGTCAAGCGGTGAAAAGGAACGGCCTACTGATATTTAACTTGTATCGTGTGCGCTTCCCCGTACGCCAGATAGCCCGCGTCCAGTTGCCCGCCCACCACCGGGGCCGTAAAGCCAGACCCACCGCCGGTTTGAATCCCCAGCGTGCCGAAGGCGATTTCCCCAGCGCCGGTATCCACCGCACTGGCCGGCAATTGCGATAGAACGCTTTGCGGAATTACGAAGGTATTCGCCGCCGCGGGAGCATTGCAATAAAACTGCTTGCCCCTGCTCCTGGCCGGATCCGCCGGATTCAGCACCACCGACAATCCGAATATCGTCACCAGCGATTTGCCGTTCAAATTCCCCCCGGACCAGTTGATGGTAGCGTTGCTTCGCGGCACGCTCGAAAAACTGTCGACATTCGTCCAGGTGAGGTTGGCGGGCAGGTCGGTTTTGGCGCTGAACACTCCCACGTCACGGCCGCCCGCTCCGGAAACGGTCCAGGTGCCCGCGCCCAAGGTTGCGAAGAACACTCCCAGATAGCCGCCCGCGTCGTCATGCGGAATGCTCGCCGACTTCCCGTTCGTCCCCGCGACGCTAATGGACGCCCCGCCCAGGAGTTCTTTTCCGCCGATGGCCGAAAACGCAGGAACGCCAAAACCCGCCCCTGGGTCCAGGGTATCCAGCACCGCGCAGGAACCGGAAGGGAACGGATAGTTCACTCCCCCAAACGCGTAAAGAATGCGATTCGTCAATTGGAAGGCCCCGTCCGCGCCCACGCCATCGAAAACGCCGCCCGTGCCCTCGATCGCCAGGATCGAAACCGCCCGCAGCATGAGAAAGTGCCCGATATTCGCCGTGCCGCCCGCATCCAGCCGCGCCAGAGCGCTGGCGCCGAGTCCCAAAGGATGAACGCAAACCGGCGAGTTGTCGCCGATCGACACGTAAAACAGGTTGCTGGGCATTCCGCTGGCCGTGATCTCGGCCGGTACATAGCAGCCCGCGGCCGTATTGGCGGGGAGTTGGAAATTGATCTGATCCAGGCCGGGAAACTGGGGCGACCGTCCTGCATAGGTCGCCGGAATCGTCACTCCGGCGATGTTGATCGTCACGTTCGATCCGGCCGGAACCGCCCCCGGCGCGGAGTTGTCCGGTCCGCCGATAGCCCCCAAGCCGGTTCCGTAGAGGACCAGGGTGTCGCCCGCCTGCGCGCTGTTCGCCAGTCCCGCCAGGGCGGGCGGCCGCCCTCCGTGGAACACCTGCGCGATGGCCGGACCATTTCCCTGGGTATTCTGCGTGAACACTCCCAAGGCCGATTTCACGACGGAGATCTTGTAAGCCGCGCTGGCTTGCCCGTTGTAGGACACGGTTACATTGGCCGCGCCCGCGGGCGTGTTCGAGGGCAGGATGGCCGCCACCTGGGTGGCCGATGAGTACAAGAGGAACGCGCTCACGGTTTGCCCGCCGCTGGCCACGCTCACCGAAGTTCCGTTGGCCCCCGGCAGGCTGGTGGGTAAAGGCAGGCCCGAGGGCTGCAATAGCGCGGCCGGGCCCATGCCCCGGCCGAAAACCACGAAAATGGATCCCTGGGCAATGATGTTGTTCCCGATCGGAATATTCGAACTATCGGGAACCGCGGCGGCATAGCTGGCTGCATTCACGATTCCTCCAATAGAAGGTTGAGCCGTCGCGCACATCGCCGATAGTACTGCCACAAGACTAAATTTCACCGGGAACGACATGGCTTATTTATAACCCATCGGCGGCCCCTCAGGGCGAGTGCGAGCTGGGGGGCGGGCCCTCGGCCTGGTTAGCGTCGGGATAAACCGGCGTGAAGTAGTGAAGTAGTGAATGAAAGAGTCATGCAGGAAAGGAGTAGCGAACCATCCTGACCCCGAACCATGCGGGGGCGGCGGCAACGTCGCACCCGAAGCGTTGGCCAGGGGCATATGTAGGCTGGGTATCCCGAAGCAGTGAGACTCCGAAATCGCCTAATCAGGGGGTCGACGGTGTCAGGCTATCTGGAAGACAACAACGCGGCGCGCGCCATCGCAAGCGCGTCGCGGCCCTGCGGAGTCGCAGACCCCACGCATGCATAGAAACGGGGTGCCCTCTGGGCCCGCGAGAACCGTCATCCTCCGACCCGCGAGAGACCCCGTTCTTATCCGCAGCCGAAAGGCGGCGGATCGGTGGGAGAAGGCGATGAGCCATAAGACCCACATGCACGAGAGCGGGGAGTCGTACAGCGGCGTAGTACCGGCGAAGCAGCCGAACGAAAGCCTGGGAGGGCCGCAGGAGGTTGTGGAGGGAAGGCCGTTGACCAAGGAGAACATGGAAGAGCCTAACTCGCGCCGGACGCAGAGTCGGGGTAGCGGGCTAAACGGGCTGGACCGTGTTGACCAGCAGCGCAGAAGCATGGACGTCTTGTCCGGGGATAAGGCCACCTTTGCGTCTACGCGTCAGGGCCAAGATAGCGAAGGAAGACGGGAAGTTGCAGTTCACCGCTCTACTGCACCATGTGAGCGTCGATCTGCTTCGCGGCAGCTACCAGAGCTTGAAAAAGCGGGCGGCGGCGGGAGTGGACGGCGTGACGTGGGAAGAATATGGGGAAGGCCTGGAGGAACGGCTAACGGACCTGCACGGGCGAATCCATAGGGGGGCATATCAAGCGCAGCCGTCGCGGAGAGTCTGGATCCCGAAACCGGATGGAAGGGAACGACCGCTGGGAATCGCGGCGCTGGAAGATAAAATCGTGCGGCGCGCGGTAGGGGAGGTGCTCAACTCGATATGGGAAGAGGATTTCAAGGGCTTTTCGTACGGATTCCGGCCAGGGCGCAGCCAGCAGGACGCAATGGATGCGCTGTACGTCGGGATAACAAGCAAGAAGGTGAACTGGGTGCTGGACTTGGACATCAAGTCGTTCTTCGACAAAATCGAGCACGAATGGCTGGTCAAGTTCGTGGAGCATCGGATCGCGGACAAGCGGATCGTCCGCCTGATCCAGAAATGGCTTGACCAGTGGCGCAGATGCACGGTCGACTTGTCCGGGGATAAGGCCGCCTGTGCGTCTTCGCTTCGGGGCCAGCGGGCGTGATGGAAGACGGGCAGTGGTTCGAGACGAAGGAAGGGACTCCTGACCAGAGGCGAAGCGTCATGGACGACTTGTCCGGGGATAAGTCCACCTGTGCGGCGGTGCCCGTGGCCAGGGCGGTTATATCGCCGATTCTTGCCAATCTCTACCTGCATTACGTGCTCGATGTTTGGGCCGATGCGTGGCGGAAGAAGGTGGCGCGGGGTGAGATGATCATCGTGCGGTACGCGGACGACGCCGTGTTGGGATTCCAGCACCGGGAAGAGGCGGAACTGTTTCTGAAGCAATTGCGGGAGCGGCTGCTGAAATTCGGATTGGAGTTGCACCCAGACAAGACGCGCCTGATGGAATTCGGGCGCTATGCCGCTGAACGCCGGGAAAAGCGTGGGGAAGGGAAGTGGCCTCGTGGCGAAGATGCACGGTGGCCTTATCGCCTGACAAGGTGGTCCATCCGTCTGCGCCATGAGTCAAAACCTTCAATTTTCTGGGCTTCACGCACATTTGTGGGCGGAGCCGCAAGACGGGGTATTTCACGGTGTATCGCAAGACGATCGGCAAACGCATGGCAGCCAAGCTGAAAGATATCGGGCAGAAGCTGCGGGTGCGGATGCACGAGAAGATTGCGGTCACAGCGGAGTGGCTCCAGAAGGTGGTTCGGGGGTATTTCCAATATCACGCGGTGCCGGGAAACGAGGAGCGACTGAGATCGTTCCGCAAAGACGTGCTTCGCAGATGGCTGAGCCAGCTTCGGCGGCGAAGTCAAAGGAGTCGTTGGACGTGGGAACTATTTCAGGAGCGGCTCGGCGTCTTGCTGCCGCCAGTCGAGATCCTGCAACCGTGGCCCGA
>JANXXL010000256.1 GCA_025350625.1 Bryobacterales bacterium
AACTTGTAGCGCAACAAAAGGGCTTGCGGCAGCCTCCCCCGCAAGAGGATGAGGGTCCCCAGCCCGGGTTGATATTCGATTACGCAGAAACGTATTATGTGGATGATCCGCTTGGAATCTGGGTTCCCCCCGTTTTTGGCATAAGCCCGTTCTTTGGCGTAGAGCCAAAAAGCGGAGCGAGAGACCGGGGTCGAACCGGCGACGTCCAGCTTGGGAAGACGACAATAAATTGGAGACAAAGAAGATTGCGTTTCCTGCACCTCTTTCTGGCGATTGAGAACAACCCAGTTTTCACCCTGGGCTTTGGTTCCGTTCTTAACGGAGCACAAACGGAGCACGGGATCGACTTGGCGAGAATGCCCAGCCCTGTCGCAATAGAGTAGGTTTTTCCAGGTTGGTCGGATCGCGGTGATTTTCCCGGCGAATAGGACCCGCATTGCCAACGATTCGGCGATATCGATGCGGTCCGGTGGGCGAAGACTTGTCCCAGGGATCCGGGTGATTAAAAATCTCCATCCTTTACGTAGGGCTGGCTCCACAGAATTACCTGGAGCAGCACTGACTTAACCCAAGCCTGGTGCATCTTATCAACGTCGTCGGCGCTATGTCCGCCTTTCGCTAGAAAAGGCTTGAGTGTGGTAGTGATTGGGTAAATCAATGCCGGAATGTATCGGAAGCTGATGTTATCCGCCGATTCGACGCCGTCCGTGACGTTCTTGGCGGTGCGGTGGTGACGGCGTCCGATTTCGTATTGATAATCCAGCCACTTCTGGTCGTAGTTGGCGGCCGCGGTGTCGAGAATCCATTGGCCGAAACGTTTGCGAACGGCGGCCAGATATTCGCCGTCCGGCTGACCGCCTTGTTTCTTGCCGAAGTAGTACACGAGCTGAGGGTGCGAGGCGACAAATCCGTACCAAACGTCGAGTATCTCTTCGGTTCGTCCCTGGAGCACATCGTGAGACATGCGCAAATAGCGCACATCTTCGTCGCCGAAGAGCAACGCCTGCTTGAGGAGTTCCAGTTCCTGGAGAGTGATCGGGGAATGAGCCAGCTGAGGCTGGCCGTACGTGTAGCCGAGAATGCTAGTGGACATCGTAGTTCCTTTTTGACTGGCTATATAGTATCGCTACGATACTAATTTGAGAATATCAGCAAGACGAGCGTCTTGTCAAGGAGGTGTCGTTGCGAGGTGTCGTTGCGATACCATAAGTCATGAGCACAAGCCGCGTGTTGGAACTGCTCGAGAGGATAGCCTCGCTGCTGCGCAGCGAGGTGCGAAAGACTTCGGCAGAAGACGGGCTGGAACCGGTTCACATTATGTCGCTGTGGTACCTGACCCAGGCAAACCGATTCAGCAACAATCCGCTGGCCGTTGGCGAGTATCTGGGCCTGAGCAAAGGAAATATGTCGCAACGGCTGAATGTGCTGGAACAGAAAGGGCTGATCCGGAAAGCGGCGGACAACGAAGATCGCCGGCGCGTCCATCTTGAGGTAACGAAACGTGGGTTGACGGTCCTGGCGAAGAACTACCCGCCGAAGGCTTGGCCAGCTACGGCAACGGAAGTTTCGCTGGAAAAAAGATTGGATCGGGTGCTTCGTCGGATGGTGGCGGAAAACGGAGGGCGGACTTTTGGACAGTGCCGAACCTGCCGGTTTCATCAAAACAAGGCAGATGCGCCGTACTGTGGACTGCTGGAATTGCCGCTCGCTCCCCACCAAGCAAATCAGATTTGCCTCGAGCACGAACCGAAGATCGCCGCATGAGAGCTACACTACTCGAATTCGGGTGGGCTCAGTACGGGACTACGCCTCGTCTCAAAATGCCGCGCATACACGCGACGACTGGAAAGCGGCATTGCCAAGTCGCCGGTGGCAGGAGCGGTGGTCGTGTCCCGGCTCGGGCTGGCGGGTGATGAGCAAGCCGACCTGGGCAATCACGGAGGGAGGGACAAAGGCATTGTCAACTTGAGCCGGGAACTGAAAGACTAGGAGGATGAAGAGCGCCCGATCCCGCTATTCTGGCTATCGTTTCCCTGCCGAAATCATCAGTTACGCGATTTGGGTCTACCATCGCTTCTGCCTGAGCTTCCGAGATGTGGAGGATCTGCTGGCTGAGCGCGGAATCGTCGTGTCCTACGAGACGATTCGACTGTGGTGTCAGAAATTCGGTGCCGATTATATTCGGAAATTGAAGCGGCGCCAGGGCCGATTGGGAGACACCTGGCATTTGGACGAAGTCTTCATCAAAATCAATGGCCAACAGCAGTATCTGTGGCGGGCCGTCGACCAAGACGGCGATGTGATCGATATCCTGGTTCAGCCGCGCCGTGACCAGCGGGCTGCCGAGAAATTCTTCCGCAGGTTGCTGCAGGGCCAGGGAAAGGAGCCGTTTCGCATCATTACGGACAGGCTCAGGAGCTACTCTGCTGCCATGCGGACTACCCTCTCCAACGTCGCACATTGCGTGGACCGCTACGCCAACAATCGCGCCGAAGTTTCCCATCAACCGACCCGCCAAAGGGAGAGACAAATGCGCAGGTTCAAATCTGCCGGCCAGGCCCAACGGTTTCTCTCCCTTCACGGTGTCGTCCAAAACCTCTTCCGTGTCGGCCGCCACCTATTAAGATCCACCAATCATCGGCTCTTGCGATCCCGATCCTTCGCGACATGGCGAACGGCCACCACTGCCTAAAGCCATTCCGAACCAACGGCAGATCCTCGTGCCAAAATACTTGTTGGCTGCCTAAGTTGACAATGCCCGGAGAAGGCCTTCTCGTGGGCCAGCGGCCGGCAGGCTCCGAAGAAGTGGAGCTTGTTCTGGCGAAAGGCGCGCCGCAGTCCAGCCGCAAACTTTCCGCGAAAGAGTTTGCTCAGGACTTTCACGGGCAGGAAGAAGTGATTCGGCGAGCGAATCCAGCGCCGGCGATCTGGCGACAGTCCGCCGCCGGGCACCACGCAGTGTACGTGGGGATGTGGCTGCAGGGTCTGGCCCCAGGTATGGAGAACACTGAGGAAGCCGATCTGGGCCCCGAGGTGCTTGGGGG
>JANXXL010000265.1 GCA_025350625.1 Bryobacterales bacterium
GCGTCTTCTTCGTGTACCGTTCAAACCCGCTCTGCGCCGCCAGTGTCCGCTGTTTCATCCTCGCCACCCCTCCGATGCTCTCCCCTCAATCTATCCTGAACATCAGTGGAAAATGGAGAACTTAATCAGAGTCTCCCTAGCGTAGATGATATCCAGCAGTTTCTTGACGACGAAACCAAGATAGTGTGAACCGGACACCCTAGCGAACTGGCATTGGCCGATGGGGGGTCGGCATTCTTACGGGCTGAGCGTGTACTGAATAGTAAAACTTGGCATGTGGAACTCTGCGCTATAATCCCGGTTCGCCATGAAAGCCACTAGCAGGCCGCTTCCGCTGAAAAACGCCCCACTCCAATATGCGCCAGACAGTGAAATGGGGGTTGTGTACCTGTTCGCAAACGTCGCCAAGAAATTACAGTTTCGAGTCGAGAAAATACGTGCAGCCTTCCCAGACTGTATCGCCTATCGGCAGGTTGGCGACCGCGAAAAACGCGTTAGGATCGAGTTTGAGTTTAAGTCCAGCAACTTCAGGGTACATCGACACGACCCGAAGGAATGCGATTGTATTGTCTGCTGGCACCACGATTGGCCAACTGTCCCCAAACACATCGAGGTAATTGAACTCAAGAGATCCTTTGGCGTCCCATTCAAGGTCTGGATCCAAGCAGCCGTTAAGAGTCAGCACCATTGGCTGGACGAGCTGGATCGCATTAACTGGGCGCTCTCGTCGCGCGTCACAGAAGGGGACCTTTTGTTGATGTATCGCGGCTATCCAGCTTGCAGGATAACGGACATTTTCCGCTTCGCTGGCGGTCCGCTTAAGCTCCGAAAAGCGGGATGGAGGGAAGGCCTGTGCTACGGCGGGGATATTGAGCGAGTCTGTAAATTGGATGCGCCGATCTTCTTGGATGACATGCGAAACCACCGAGTTTTGAGCACGGCTGGTTTCATTCGCAAGAACATGCAAGGCAGCGGCGGCCTGCTGGTTTCAGAGTATTGGCCGTACCTTCACGCGATGTTGTACGAGAGGAATCCGAAACACCGGCGGACGTTGGCAAGGTTTGCGCCTGAGATGCTTTCACTTTAGCAGTGATTGAGGCCCGTTCACGTCACCTCTCCTAAAGACGAACAAGGAAGACTTCATCGACGAAACCACTCGCGAGAAACCTTTTGACAAGGGCAGCACAAAGATTTTTCGCCCGAAACTCATCACTCGTAGAATAGCAGGTGCATGGCGGTGTGTTTACAGTGCATCGACTCTCCGACGACGACACCTTTGTTCCGGTTGACAACAACAAACACTTGAAGTCGCGGGCGGTACCCGAATCTCCATATCTTCTAATTCTTCGAATTCGCGAGCCGCTCACCCACGGCTGCCAGTGCTTTTTCAGCAGACATTTCTTTGCCCGTTCCATCCACATAATGCACATCCGCCGCGCCCTCGCGGATCACGTAATACATGCACGCCTCGACGCAGGTTTCCTGGTGCTCATGATGCGCAGGCACATAAGCGTATGCCCCCGCGTGCAGAATCTGCGCTTCCTGCCCTTTCATCTGCAACTCAAAACTGCCGCCCACAAATAACACCTGCGCATTCGCCGAGTGTGTATGCCACGGCACCTTGCATCCGCTCGCCAGCTTCGACAAAGTGACGGAAGGCCCCGCCTTCGGATCGCCACGCAGAATCGAATACGTGTAGCAATCCGGAAGCAAGGTACTCGTCATGAACACGTTCTGCTGTGCGGTCCTGATGAACGCGTCTTTGTCAGTAGAAGAGCTGGCCGTCTGCTCTTGTGCAGTCAGAACTCCTATCAGAACCGTTGCCGCTATAGCGAACGTCAAAGTCCAACGCATGCGCATGCCTCCGTGACGGGATTCATCATACCCAAGCAAGTATATCCGTGGACGTGTACGTCGCTGTTGCATTTCGAGCAACAGACAGTGCTTCTCGTGGACGTGTGAGCGTGGCTTCGTTGTGCCCGCACAGGAAACACGCTCAGCAGAATTAAAAGGGGCAGTATCATCATTCTCTTCATGTAGGCAACCTCCAACAAGGCTTATGTGAATTGATTCTTTTAGTGGAACGGAAGACATACAACAGCACGCTAGTCTTGGGGCTGCCGGTTCCGTTATGGCAACTAAACGGAGAGGGGCGATGCAGGCTAGTTAACTCTTTGGTACATATACCCCGGAAGCAATTTACTATCTCGACAAGTTCATATTCCATCCCGTGGTGTTCTCACCCCGTCAAACTTGTGCGGGGATAGGAGGTAGAGCGTTTTGAAAGTGCACCTGTTACCAAGTAGTAATAATAGGGCCGGGGCGCGCGCGCCAGCGGGGGATGACGGTAGCCTAGCGAATCGGCCAGTCGGCGGGCTAGCGAGCGAGAAGGTAGGCTCCTCGGCTAGAATCAAACCGATTGCATGTGAGAACTGAAACTAGTATGGCAGAAGACAGCAATAGTGCGAACAATTCAGAAGACAAATCACTTTCTGAACGAACGAGCCGTTACAGACTGAGCTGCATCCAGTGATTGAGTCCAGCGGAAGTGAGAGTTCTCCGATAAATTGGGGCGAAGAGGCCCTGACGAGGAGGACTTCAGATGCGGAAGAGCCGATACACGGAAGAGCAGATTGTAGGGATTTTGAAGGAGTCG
>JANXXL010000267.1 GCA_025350625.1 Bryobacterales bacterium
ACTTGGGCTTTGAACACCGCTGAGTGCGTCCGTCTCGTTCTTTTGGCCATTGTCTGCTCCCTTTCATCGCCCAGTAGGGCCATCAACGGGAGCAGATCCTCCACCTATCGGCGTGTTCAAATTTCCAGGGCCACTTCTGATTTGACCTGCGGTTTCTAAGTTTGCTGCCCCTTGCTACCCCTTTAAAGCAAAAGGCTATTGCAAAAGCAGCGGTTTCCTAAACCCTTTCCAATACCTCATGCAAACCCTCAATGCCTACTATGACATGGCTGGTCAACGCGCCGTACAGCAGTATCGGCTCCTGCCAGCCACACGCCTCCTTGGACTAAACGCGTGGCGGTGAAGCGCAATGTCGGAGAGCCAAGGTGCAGTTATGCCTGTTTTTCAGGGGATATGTGTACGAACGGCAGTATCAAGCCGCCGATGAAGGAGGGATACCGTTGTCAGGATATCGAGTGCATCTTGTTCGGTAATATGCCAATGAATTTTGGGGGCGTGGCCGGTGATATTGCGGAAGGCGCTGAAAACGCCTTTGATGAGGTTCATGAGGCCTTGATGCTCGTTATGTTCGTTGGGTGTAGTTAGTGAGTTAAAGGCTAATCGAGGGCAACCGACTTTTCCAATGCCCAAGGCTTCATCTACGAGTTGAGCGCCATCGGTCTGCAAACCGGTTTTTTGACGGATTTTTTCAGCAAGGCTTTTCGCTGCTTCAAAAACCGCATGGAAATAATTGTCTGCGAGAAGTTCAGCGCGGCAGAAGGCAAGAACATCAGAATGAACCTTGCGGTCAACAAGCGCCTTTCTGAGAGCGCGGGCTGTTGCCTCGGCTTGAGGAAGTGTATTGGCAGTTTCGACACGTCGGAGCTGTCCATCTTCGCCCAAGGTTAAGCCGCTGAACGCAAGGACGCTATTGAGCTTGCCGCGTTCGGTTTCAAAGTAGTCTGCGTTTTGAACATGTCTTACCGGGCTCATCACATGGGCGAGGAACTTGAGAATGTTGTTAGCGCAATGGTCGGTATTTTGTTTTGCGGCCAGCGCCGTATAGAGGCGGTGGCGTTTGGTCAAGCTCGGTTCCAAATCAGGAATGCCACATTCCCGCAAGTATCGTCCAATTTCTGAACCGGTCAATCCTGTGGAGGTATCTCCTAGGATATCGGCTATCGCTTGGAGGTTCGGTTCATTGAAAGCGGGATGAGCTGGCATTAGTGTTCGTCAGTTGAGCGTGACGCTCCGGCAGCCCTGGTGGCGCTCTTGATCAGCGGAGCAATCGTCCACTGAGCAATAGTAATAGTTCATTGTATGCCCAAGTAGAGTGCGCGAAACAAACCATACACATAGCTTCTCCTGGAATCAGAAAACGCGCGATTTTCCTCTCGTAGAACTGTGGCAATTATCGCGCTGTACTCATCCTCGATGGACTTCAAGAATTCTCTTGAATGAGTAACCGACTCGACACTGCCATAAGTTTTAATATCTGAACCTAGCAGATATGCTCCGGCATTTTCGAAAGTCAGTCCGTTCACTTCACCCAAAACATCATATCGGCGAGTCTTAGGATCAGATCTTTCGAACTCATCTGCAATGTATACAATGTCACTGAGGTCACGAGGAAATCGTCGATCTCGATAGGCCGCGATTTTCAGCCCAATAATTGACCAAAGTTGGGCAACCGGAAGCGAGATATCGGGAAGAACTTCGGTCATTCTAGCGCTGTTGAGTGCGTCACTACTCCCTATCATATTCATTTCTGACTGTGAGGACGGCCAAGTGAGCACCTGTTTATCTGTTACCATCGCACCGTAGGGCACTAGATCGAATTCTGCTTTTCCATACCGAAGCCTGTGCTCCTGCTTGTCTCTTTGAAACCCAAGCGCAACTAGGCCTTCGATAAACCTCTTCCATTCTTCCCACGATTGCAATTCCACGAGGGAGTCTGCATCTCTCGTTTCCCTATTGCCAAAACGCATTGAGCCTCTTATTGGACCGCTAATAAGTACCGCGGGCGCTAATGCACCCACCAAAGCAATCCTGACGCCTTGCGCCTCACAATATGAAATAAGCTTTTTCAATCCGGTTGCCAAATCAAGATTATCCGTTACCAAGATCAGCCTCGAGATATTCGGCATACAACATTCTCGCTGTTTCCATATCTCGATCCATTCCCTGATAAATCAGCTCCGCGTAAATCAGAAGCGGGTGCGCTATAGGATACTCAGATGGTGTCCGTGATTTGCCGAATACGAGCGGTGAAAACGCCTTCAGTACCGTTATGTCTCCTCCTGCTACTGGGACGATAGGAAGCTCTTTTAGCGCTGGTATTGACCACCAGTCCGACACGTAGAACGCAAGCTTTTGTCCTTTGTAGTGATGCAACACTTCATCCGCTGCAAAGCCTCCGGTAAGAGCCCATTTTTCACCTGTATTTTCTGTATATTTGTTTAGCGAAGAAATCACATCTTCCAAATGTGGGGCAAGACTTCCATATTCCCCTACAAGAAGTTTTGGCCTTAATGTACGTGCATACCCTTGAACCCATTGTTCGGTTAGATCTTTTGTGTTAACCAAACGCAGCTGATTTTTCCCCGCTGGCTCTAAGAAATGATTGCTTCTGAGATCTCGCATAACCCAGCCAACCGTCCCTAACGCCACCCCAGCCTCTTCAGCCAACCGCCTGTAGGAATAATTGATGGACTCAGGTTCTGTTAACAAGCCAAACAGTAGCGCAAGTCCGCTGGGCTGAAACAACCGTGTCTTAAGTCCAGCGACTGGAGAGGACGGCTTTTTACCTTCAACCTGCATATAAAGGGTTGGGGCTCTCTTGAGGAAAAGGTTTCCTGCTGTGTCCAAATAATTAATCCCCGCTTCTCTTAGCTTCTCAGCTAAGTTCGGGGTCAAATAGTCGGCCACTACCAGAATCGGAATATTCTTGGCTCCTTTGGCAGTATCTCTTAGAAGCATCAGATGCCGAATGGTCTCAGGCCGTGGGTGCGCCTTTATCTCAAGAAAATATTGAAAAGACTCCGTGGCTGTTTTGAGAGTAATCCTCCCATCGAAAGGGGAATCACCTCCTTCTCTTAGGATGACGTTTTGCGGTTTTATGTCAGCATGAGCGAGCTTCAATTGCTCAAGAGCAGAGCGAAGAATTTTTGTTTGTAGATGAACCATGTTCATTTATACCACATGTTCACGATTCGTGAACATGTAAAATTAGTGAACATTAAATTCATAAGTTAATGAATTTAAACAGATTATTATAAATGTTATGTAGCTGTGAAGGGGCTATTACATTTCCAATAAAAGACCTAGCCTTGAGAGATTGGGATTGTAGTAACCTTCAAATTGGGATCACCAGGCTGCCGTGGAGATATTTTATGATCGGGGAATAGACCGCCAAGTAGGTAATTCTGAGCAGCTTTCCCAAGATCTATCACATCTCCCTGAAGGTCAAGAGTTATGCTCCTGACTTTCTCACCAAGATTCTCAAGCCTATTCACATCATCAGGATTTGGAGGCCACGGCATGACATTGACCTTTGGAGACGCAAGTAATCCAGCCAGAAGATTGAACTCCGCAATCGGTGGGAGGAGATTCTTCAATGCGCTGCCCAGACGCGCACGAAATACTACAAACTCTGGCATCGCAATCTCATAGCACTCCAAAGCGCTTAGCATGGTAACTATGGACTCCTCAGA
>JANXXL010000271.1 GCA_025350625.1 Bryobacterales bacterium
GCCATGGCCGCGATGCTGGTGATTTTCCTGTTGAGTCTGATCGGCGTGCCGCTCACCGCGGGGTTTTTCGGCAAGTTCTACATCTTCAAAGCGGCGCTGGATGCGAACCTGTTTTGGCTGACGGCGCTAGGTCTGCTCAATAGCGCGGTAGCGGCATATTACTATCTGCGCATTTTGGTCGTGATGTATTTCAAGGACCCTGGCGAGTCGATGGAGACCCTGGATGCTCCTGGTTTCGGCTTGCAGATCGCGGTCTATGCCTCGGCTTTGGGCACGCTCGCGCTGGGCATCTTTCCCGGCTGGGTGCTGGATATCGCCACCAGAGCCGCGCTGAAGTAGGTGGGTCAGAAGTGCAGGCGCAGGTCCGCGAACCGGTCAACTGTCAGAAACTTTCCATCGCCGGAGGGGCGCAGATCCTGATGCTCCAGCACCCAGGTATGTGGATGCGGCACCAGCACCGCATTTAACCCCGCTTCGAGCGCCGGATTGATGTCGGACTTAGGAGAATTGCCGATCATCCACGTGAGATCGCGCGTAAGGCCGCGCTCGGCCACCAGTTGCGCGTACGTTGCCGCATCCTTTTCCTTGACCACGGAGGTGTGCGAAAAATAGCGCCCGAGTTGCGACCTATCCACTTTCATGAGCTGCTCGTCGGGATGACCCTTGGTGAAGAGCGTGAGATCGTGGCGTTCTGCCAGATAGCCGAGCGTTTCCTCCACGCCCTCGATGATCTCAATCGGCTGCTCCAGAATTCGCTCTGCCAGCGAGAGCACATGGCGCAAATCGGGGTCGCGAATCTCGCGCTCGGCCAAATGCTGGTAGGCCTGCTGCAGATTCCGCCCGAAATTTTTCGAGCCGTAGCCGTGGATCTTGGAATTCACCAGCTCGATCTCGTTCAGAACGTCGCGCACCTGGGGAGGAGTGAGCGAGGAATGGTCCAGGAAATCGCAAAACGCCTCGAAAGCGCGCTCGAAATAAATGTTGTTTTCCCAGAGTGTGTCGTCGGCGTCGATCAGAAGCGAGAGGCGTTCGGTCACTGAATTCCCGGAATCTTACCGCCGTGACCGTTGCGCGGCGCCACCTGCTTCACGTGCTCGACACGCCGCTGGCGAATCAAAAACCCGGGCAGGAACTCGGCCAATTGGCGCAAGCGCTCGCCTTCGCTACGCGCGGAAAGCAGGGATTGGCGTAATGCAAGGTCCTGAATCGGCCGCGCCAGCCGAAAACTGAGTTGCGGATCTTGCGTCTCGGACAGGGGCAAGGCCGAGTCCGAGGTCAGCGCCCGCAATTCGTTGTAGCCCCTAATGGCTCGGGCACGGGACTCGTCTTCGGGCGCTGTCTCGTCCTCGTCGTCGAAGTAGTCCACTTCGCCGCGCAGAAAGGCACGCTCGTCATTGATTCGTTCGATTTCAAAACGCCGCCGCCCAACCGTCAGGATGTCCAGCCGGCCGTCCGGATACTCGTGGAGCACGCGTTCAATGACTGCGGTGCAGCCGGTGTTCACGATTCCTTTTTCATTTGCCAGCACTACGCCGAATTCGATCTTGTCGCGCCGCACCTCTGCGATCATTTCCTTGTAACGGTCTTCGAAAATATGCAGCGGAAGCTCGGCGTCGGGCAACAGCACGACTTGCAGCGGAAACAACGGGAGCCATCCTTGCATGCTACTATTATCACTTTCGCGAACACATGATTCTTAAGCTGAAGCAGACCCCCGGGATCTATCTGGTTGGATTCATGGGGTGCGGCAAATCGAGAGTAGGAAGCGCCCTCGCCGATGAGCTGGGATGGAGTTTTTACGATCTGGATCTGGAAATCGAGAAGGCCGCGGGAGCGTCGGTCTCTGACGTCTTCGACCATCAGGGCGAGGCCGCATTCCGGGCGCTCGAGACGGCAGCGTTGAAGAAGCGAGTCTACAATGTGCGGACCGGCATCCCTCAGGTGATCGCGCTGGGCGGTGGAACCTTCACGGTTCAGGAGAACGTCGAACTGGCGACGAATCATGGCGTGACGATCTGGCTGGACGCGCCGCTCGAAGTCATTGAGCGGCGGATCGCCGCGGAGACCCATCGGCCACTAGCTCGCGATCCGGTGCGTTTGCAGGCGCTCTATGGCGACCGGCGCGATGATTACGCGCGCGCGGACTACCGCATCGAGACTTTGGACCACCCGCCCGCTGTTATCGTCCAGAGTATTCTGGCGCTTCCCCTCTATCGCCCATGAGCCGTAAACACGCGCTCGATATATTTCGCGCATCGCTCTCGGCGGCGGACCCCGAACAAGCGGTGCTGGCGCATGTGAGGTGCGACGCCAAGACGCTGCGAATAGGAGAGCGCCGCTGGCGGCTGGCCGATTTCGATCGCATTCGAGTGATTGGAGCTGGGAAGGCGAGCGCACGCATGGCGCAGGCGCTCGAACGCCTATTTGGCAAACGCGTCACGGACGGATGGATCAATGTTCCCGAGGGCACCAAGGCCAAGCTGCAACGGGTGCATTTCGAGGAAGCCGGGCATCCCGTTCCGGATGAGCGGGGCGTTCTGGGAGCGCAGCGGATCGCGGAAATCGCCCGTGAGAGTGGCTCTCGGGATTTATTGTTCTGTGTAATCTCAGGCGGAGCTTCGGCGCTAATGCCTCTGCCGGCTCCGGGCATCACGTTGGAGAAAAAGAAAGCGATTACCAGACGGCTCTTGGCCTCGGGCGCCACCATCCATGAGATCAACTATGTTCGCAAACATCTGTCGGCGATCAAGGGCGGACATTTGGCAGCACTGGCCTCTCCGGCCACGGTGATCGCGTTGATTCTCTCGGATGTAATCGGCGACGACTTGAGCTCGATTGGCTCGGGACCGACGGTCCTCGATCCCAGCACGGTTGCCGACGCCACCGAAGTGCTGAAGCGTTATGGCATCCCGATACCAAAGCTCACCGAGACGCCGAAAGCCAGCGTAGCAGCTCACAACTTGATCGTAGGCAGCAACCGGCAGTCGATTACGGCCGCCG
>JANXXL010000273.1 GCA_025350625.1 Bryobacterales bacterium
TACTTGGTGGGTTCGCGCCATGAGGGGTACGGCGAAACCGGGATGGCCCATCTGTTGGAGCACATGCTGTTCAAGGGCACGGCCAAGCGCGGCGGCATCATGGGGGAGCTGACCAGCCACGGCGCGCAATTTAACGGCACCACTTCCTACGACCGCACCAATTACTTCGAGACCACCACCGCCACCGACGAGAATCTTCGCTGGGCGCTCGAGATGGAAGCCGACCGGATGGTGAATTCGCGGGTTTCGAGAAAAGATCTGGATACCGAGATGACGGTGGTGCGCAATGAGTTCGAACGCGGCGAAAACAGCGCCTCGCGGGTGCTCGAAGAACGCGTGATCGCGACCGCCTACCTATGGCACGGATACGGGCGCAGCACCATCGGCGCGCGGTCCGATATTGAGCGCGTTCCCATCGAGAAATTGCAGGCGTTCTACCGGAATTATTATCAGCCGGATAATGCTTTGCTGGTAGTGGCCGGGAAGCTCGACGAGGCCAAGACTCTGGGATGGATCAAGGAAACCTTCGGGTCGATACCGAAGCCCTCGCGCGTGCTGGCACCGACTTATACCGAAGAACCGGTACAGGACGGCGAGCGCGAAGTGACGCTGCAGCGAGTGGGCGATAACCAGTTGCTGATGATGGCTTATCATGCACCGGCGGGTGCAGATCCGGATTCGGCGGCGGTCGACGTATTGAGCGCGATCCTCGAGGAAGCCCCGGCGGGCCGCCTCTACAAGGCTCTCGTCGAAACCAAGAAAGCGATATCAGTACGCGGCGAGAACAATCAATTGCATGATGCCGGATACCTGCTGTTTTCGGCGGAGGTGCGGAAGGAAGGGTCGCTCGACGACGTGCAGCGGGTGATGCAGGGCGTGCTCGATGGAATCGTCAAAGAGCCTCCCAATAAAGAAGAGATCGACCGCGTATTGACCCGCAGGAAGAAAGACTTCGAGCTGCTCTTTAATAATCCGCAGCGCGTTGCCATGATCATGAGCGAATGGGCTTCGATGGGCGACTGGCGGCTGATGTTCCTCGACCGCGATCGTACGGAGAAGGTCACGCCCGAAGATGTCGCACGCGTCGCGAAGACCTATCTGAAATCTTCGAATCTCACCGTGGGACGTTTCGTGCCCGCGGAGACGGCTCCGGAACGCGCCGAGGTGCATGCCACGCCAGACGTTTCGGCGATGCTCCGCAATTACAGCGGCCGCGCTGCCGTGGAGCAGGGGGAGGCCTTCGATCCCACGCCCGCGAACATTGAGTCGCGCGTCCAGAGGATGACGTTGCCGAATGGGCTGAAGCTGGTGATGCTGCCGAAGAAAACCCGCGGAGCTACGGTAACGGCGTCGCTGGCCTTGCATTATGGCGACGAGAAGAGCGTTTTCGACAAGGGAACCGCCGCGAATTTCGCCGGCGCGATGTTGATGCGGGGCACTCAGAAGCATACGCGGCAGCAGTTGCAGGATGAGCTGGACAAGCTGAAAGCGCAAATGATCGCGAACGCGGCTGATAACGACGCGAACTTGAACGTCACCACCGTACGCGCCAGCATTGTCCCGGCGTTGCGTCTGGCGGCTGAAGTGTTGCGGCAACCGGCTTTTGTCGAAGCAGAGTTCGAACAGTTGAGACAGGGGGCGCTAGGGCGCGTCGAAGGCAGCCTCAAGGAACCCGGCGCGCTGGCCCCCATGGCGTTGCGCCGCCACCTGATCCGTTATCCATCGGGCGATCCACGGGCGGTCAGTACCTTCGAAGAAGACATTGCCAACACTAAGAAAGTGACCTTGGCGGACGTCAAGAAATTCTATAGCGATTTCTTCGGCGCATCCAACGCGGAGCTCGCAATCGTCGGCGATTTCGACCCGGCTGAGGTGCGCAAGGTGGTGGAGGAAGAGCTAGGCACATGGAAGAGCCCGGCGCCGTATCAGTTAGTCCTGCGAAAACGAGATGTAGTCACTCCTGTGAATCAGATGATCGAAACACCGGACAAAGCCAACGCTGTTTTCATGGCAGGTTTTACGCTGGTAATGAATCAGGACGATCCCGACTATCCGGCGCTGATGTTCGCGAACCGGATGCTGGGCGGGGATTTGAAGAGCCGTTTGTGGCTGCGCATTCGGGAAAAGGAAGGTTTCAGTTACGGCGTGGGCAGCGCGCTGGTGGCTTCGGCCCGGTCGCCATTCGCGCAGTTCATGGTGCAGGCGACCGCGGTTCCGCAGAACATTCTGAAGGTGGAGGACGCGTTCAAAGACGAACTCGCCAAGGTTCTGAAAGACGGCTTCCGGGAGGATGAGGTTGCCGCCGCGAAGAAGGCTTTTCTCGACGATCGGATGTTGTCACGAACCCAGGACGCTGGCCTGGCCCGTGCCCTCGCCCAGAACGAACAGTTTGGCTGGACGATGGCGCGGGACGCAGACCTCGAGAGCAAGGTCGCCGCTCTGACCACGACGCAGATCAATGCCGCGGTTAGGAAATACTTCGATCCCGCGGGGATTTCCTACTTCAAAGCGGGTGATTTCAAGAAGGCGGGCATCACGCCATAACCGGTACTGCGCGATGACCGCAGCAGATTTTCGACGGATCGCGTTGAGTCTTAAAGGTGCGGAAGAGGGCTCGCACATGGGGGCAGCGGATTTCCGCGTGGGGGGCAGGATCTTCGCCACACTCGCCTCAGAGAAGCAAGGCTACGGCAACCTGATGCTCACGCCTGAACAGCAAGCAGATTTCGTTGGGGAGCAGCCCGGCATTTTCTTGCCAGTCGCCGGAGGCTGGGGAAAAACCGGGTCCACTCATGTTCGGCTAGCCCAAGCGACCGAGGACGTCCTGGCCGGCGCTCTCGAAACGGCGTGGCGGCTGCGATTGGAGAAGAATGCTAAGCGCGGAAAGGCACGGCGACCCCGCACCGCGAAGCCCTAGCCGCGCAAAGATGAAATCAGTAGGTGCATGATGGCGAAAGTCCAAATCGAAGGCAGAGATTCCCGACTTCACTGGTTTGATCAAGCCACCGAACGCCAACGCAAGCGTCCGGTGCGACGCGTCAAGCGACCGCATCTCGACCGAGGCTGGAAGCGAGAAGTTCTCTACCAGCGGGGCCGCTCCCGTTAAAATCTAAGGTCCTCGTATCTCACTCCGCAAATCCTAAGGAACCGGGACCCGGTTTGCTGACCGCTTCATCGCGCTCGACGCAACCATCGCGAACATGAATGATGCGGTGGGCGTGCCGCGCGATATCGTTTTCGTGCGTGACCAGCAACACTGTATTGCCTTCCTGGTGGAGCCGCGCGAACAACGCCATGATCTCGTTTCCCGTAGCGGTATCGAGAGCGCCGGTGGGTTCATCGGCCAATAGCAGCGACGGATGGTTCACCAGCGCGCGCGCGATGGCCACACGCTGGCGCTGGCCTCCGGAAAGCTCACTGGGCTTGTGATTCATGCGCGGCTCCAGATCCACGGAGCGCAGGGCGGCCTTGGCCCGTTGTTCGCGGTCCTTGCGATTCATTCCGGCGTAAATCAGCGGCAGTTCGACGTTGTGCAACGCTGAAGCGCGGGCCAGCAGGTTGAAGGTCTGGAACACAAAGCCGATTTCACGGTTGCGGATGCGTGCCAATTCGTCATCCTTCATCTCGCTGACCAGGTTTCCGTTGAGATAGTACTGGCCGGAGGTGGGTGAATCCAGGCAGCCAATCAGGTTCATCAGCGTCGATTTGCCGGAACCGGATGGGCCCATGATGGCTACATACTCGCCCTTCTTTATTTCGATGTCGATGCCGGAGACTGCGTGGATTTCCTGATCGCCCATCACATAGGTCTTGCGCAAATCCCAAGTCCGGATGAGGATTCCCTCACGCTTGAGCTGCGCGCCGCGCTCGAGGTGGTCGGCAAGTTCCGTCGTGCGCGGCGTCAAGTTCCGGGCTCCGCTGGTTTGAGCTTGTTGTCGATCGAGACGCGAGCCTGATTGCGGATGGTGCGGATCACTTTGTAGCTGCCGGTTATGATTTCATCGCCCGCGGCGAGTCCGCTCAAGACCTCGATCTCGCTGGCCCCGCTGATACCGGTTTCGACCTTCTTAAACTCGGCGCGGCCGTCATGCACCACGAAGACGCCCTGCACTTCCTGGCTTCCCGAGCGGGTTGCGGGAGCGTTCGAATCCGCGGGTGTTTCGAGCTCGCGCTGGGTGCGAACAGTGAGAGCCTGCAGGGGAATGGAAAGCACATCGCGACGCGTGGCGGTAACAATTTTGGCAGTGGCGGAAAGACCGGGGCGAATTTCCGCCGGCGGATCGTCGAGAGCGATCACTACTTTGAAGTCCTTGGCTTCCTGGCTCGAAGTAGTGCTTTGCGAAGCCGCCAAGCCGGAAGAGCGCAGTATGGCGGTGTTGCCGATTTCGGTCACCTTCCCGTGAAAGGTGCGATTGGGAATCGCTTCGATGGTAACGGTGGCATCCTGGCCGATCTGCACGCTGACGATGTCGGTCTCGTCAGCTTTTACTTCGGCGGTGATGAGCGACATATCGGCAATAGTCATCACGGTAGAGGCCGACGAATTCTGGATGCCGGGCACCACAGTCTCGCCCATGCGAACCGGCAGATTGGTCACTACGCCATCAATGGGCGCGACCACATCGAACTTGGCCAGTACATCGGAAACGCGCCGCTGGGTAGCTTCGGCCTGGGTGACGCGCCGTTGCACGCTATTGAGTTGTGCGGCTGTCTGCTCACGCTGGGCGCGCACCTGCGAAAGGCGCGCGGCACTTTCACGAACCCCGGCGTCGGCCGCGTTGAAGGTGGCGCGATACTGTTCGTACTCCTGGCGGGCAATCAACTGGTTCTTATAAAGCTGATCGTAACGCTCAAAATTGGCTCGGGCCAATTCCAGATCACAGCAAGTCCGATCTGG
>JANXXL010000279.1 GCA_025350625.1 Bryobacterales bacterium
ATGCAGACAATCGCTCACAGTTCCCCCTCCCGTTTTTGATCGGCAGAATGAAGCATTTACTTCATACTTTCGGAAACATACAGAGAGGTACTAAGGGTTTGCTCAGGGTCGGTTTGAGGTTTAGCCCCTAGAGTTCTGCAACTCTAGGAGAATCGATCTGTCGTGAATCTTACCTTTCCACTTTTTCGTCTTTGGCCACCTTACCATCGCGAACGAAAATGATGCGGTGAGCGTGCATGGCAATATCGTGCTCGTGGGTTACCACAATAATGGTGTTGCCTTGCTGGTGGAGGCGCTCAAACAGCGCCATGATCTCAACGCCGGTGGCGCTATCCAGGTTTCCGGTCGGCTCGTCGGCCAGCAGAATGGAAGGATCGTTCACCAGCGCTCTGGCGATGGCAACGCGCTGGCGTTGGCCGCCGGAGAGCTCATTCGGCTTATGGTGCATGCGTTGGGCCAGATCCACCTGAGTCAATGCTCTTTCGGCGCGCCGAATCCGCTCGTCCGAGTTAACGCCCGCATAAATCAGTGGAAGCTCCACGTTATGAAGTGCCGTGGCACGGGATAGGAGATTGAACGTCTGAAACACAAATCCAATTTCCTTGTTGCGGATTTGGGCCAGTTGGTCGTCCGACATAGAACTAACCAGACTTCCATTGATGTAATAGTCGCCCTTGGATGGACTGTCCAGGCATCCGATGAGGTTCATCAGCGTGGACTTTCCGCTTCCGGAAGGGCCCATGATGGCGACGTATTCGCCGCGCCGGATCTCGATGCTCACGCCCGAAACCGCGTTGATTTCCTGGTCGCCCATGATATAGGTTTTCCAGAGGTCGTAGGTGCGGATAACGACGCCGTCCCTTTTCAGTTGGGCGCCGCGTTCGGCGGGCGATAGGGTTTCCACTGCTTGTGCCATGGTTTATGCTCCAGATTATCTTACGATTCGGTCTTGACCGGAGCCTTGTTGTCGACCTTGACCTTGGTCTCGTTGCGCAGCGTGCGGATCACCTTGTAACTGCCGGTGATCAGTTCGTCGCCGTCCTTGAGGCCGGTGAGCACTTCGATATCGGTAGCGCCGGTGATGCCGGTCTCCACCTTGCGAAACTCCGCCTTCTCGGCGTTGATGACGAAAACGCCCTGAATCTCTTCCTTGCGGGCCTTCTCCGCCACAGGGTCGAGCGGCGCGTTGTTATTCTTATCCTTTTCGCCTTTCTTCTCGGGCTCCAGATCGCCCTTCTGGCGGACCGTAAGCGCCTGAATCGGAATGGTGAGTGCTTTCTGGCGGGTGGCGGTGACAATTTTAGAGGTGCAGGAAAGTCCGGGCCGAATCTCGTCAGGCGGATTGTCCATGGCGATTACCACTTTGAAATCTTTCGCTTCCTGGCTGGAGATAGCGCTTTGCGAAGCGGCCAGTCCGGTGGACCGGAGGATCGCGGTGTTGCCGATCTCGATCACATGTCCTTTGAAGGTGCGGCCCGGAATGGCGTCAATGGTGATGTCGGCAACCTGATCGAGGCGGACGTTGACGATGTCGGTTTCATCCACCTTGACTTCGGCCGTAATCACAGACATGTCGGCGATGGTCATGAGCGTGCTGCCCGGCGAATTTTGGATACCGATAACCATGGTTTCGCCCACGCGGACCGGCAGGTTGGTGACCACGCCGTTGATCGGGGAGTATGCCGAAAACTTATCGAGGATATCGGCAGCCCGGCGAAGATTCGCATCCATTTGTGTAATCCGCCGCTGGGACGAGTTCAGTTGGGCCGCCAGTTGCGCCCGCTGTGCGCGCGCCTGGGACACACGCGCCTCGGCTTCCCTGACCCCGGCCAACTGGGCGTCGTACAGCGATTTCTTCTGGTCGTAATCCTGACGGGCGACCAACTTGTTGTTGTACAGTTCTGTCGAACGGTCGAAATCGATCTTCATCCGCTGCAGATCCGCCTTGTTTCGTTCTACCGTGGCCTGCGCGGTAGTAATATTCTCATCTGCTGCTTTCAGCCCCGCCTCGCTGGCTGCCGAATCCGCCTGCGAGGAACTGACTGCCGCGCGCTGGGCGGCAACGTCGGCTTGTGCTTGAATGGATTCCAGCCGGGCAACCACCTGGTTTTTCGCGACCTTGTCGCCTTCCTTAACGTAGATGTCGATCAACCGGCCCATCGCGTTTGCACCAATGTTGATGTATTTAAGCGGTTTAATCTCACCCGAGGCGGTTACTACGGCAGTCAGGTCCTGGCGGACAGCCCTTCCGGTTTGAACCGTTACGATTCCACGCTGATTGTATCGATAGCCCGCGTAGGCTCCGCCCGAAATCACGAGCAGACCTACGACGCCGGCGAGGATTTTCCATTTTCTCTTCACAAAAATACACCGTCCCCCGCTCGGTTCATACGCATAGAAACCGGGAAATGTTCGGAACTTTTATCGTAACATGCGCGTTTCAGACAAGGATTCAGCTAACCGCGCATGCTCACGCAATAGTTAGACGCCGGAACCGGCTGAAATGTAAACGTCCGGGCGAAAGAATTTAGTTACAATTGCATGGCGGCAAGAAACGCCGCCGCCGCTTCCTTGCCGCGTTCGCCCACTTCCCCCACCGGGCCCACGCAACTGGGGCAACCGGCTTCACACGGACACTGCGCCAGCAAGTCCGCGGTGTGCGCCAGCAACTTCGAGGTCAAGTGGAAGAGTGGCGCGCTCTGGCCGATGCCGCCGGGGTAGGCGTCGTACAGGTACAAGTTCGGCTCAAACGCCTGGAGCCCCTGCGCGATCTCCTCCGTGAGGGACACGCCCAAGTCGCGCGGATCGCACATCAACAGTAACGACGCCACCGTCTGTAAGGCATTCCCCAGACCCACCAGCCCGCTCTGCTTTTCGGTAGGCGTCAGACCGGGAAACTTCGCCAGGAACGACGCCGGGAAGTGCAGCCAGAACGCGGTGGTGTGCATCTCCTGCTCCGGCATGGAAAGGTGACCCGAACCCACGTTTTCCAGAGTAAAGAATTTGATCTTCTTCCAGCCCACCACTTGCCGGTTCACGCGCACTTCGCCATGTACGGCACCGGCGCCGGCCAGAGGGCGCGATTCGAATTCTTCCAGGACCTTCACTTGCGTGTAATCGATGGCGTCGGTGAAGTAGTCGCAATCCACCTGCCGGACGTACGCCTTGCGGCCTTCATAATCGAAGCGCTCAACTTGGAATTGCCGGGCTTCGTGCAGATAGATGGCTTTCTCGTGCAGCGCCGTGAGCGCGGTGGGAAACGAGACGTCCGCGATTACTTTATGATCGCCGGTGATGTCGATCACTACAAAGTTGTCGCTGCTGACGGCGCGCAGGCTTACCGCGTCCGCGGGGTAGGTGTCGGAAGTCCAGTGCCACGCGCCCGCCGAGTGGTGCAGGAAGCCGGTCTCTTCCAGAAACCTGCAAAGCTCGCCGGTGTCGTGCGGGCCGAACTTCTCGTCGTCGCGAATCGGCAGCTCGAAAGCGGCGCAGCGAAGGTGATTGAGGGCGATCTCCAGATTGTCAGGATTAATATGAGCGTGTTCCGGGGAACGGGTGAAGAAGTAGTCCGGGTGCTCCACTATATATTGATCGAGCGGCGCGCTGGATGCGACCAGGACGGCCAACGATGTGGTCTGGCGGCGGCCCGCGCGGCCGGCGCGCTGGAGTGTGGAGGCGATGGTTCCGGGATAGCCCGCCATCACGACCGCATCGAGCGATCCGATGTCGATACCGAGTTCCAGGGCGTTCGTCGCCACTACGGCGCGGATATCGCCCTCGCGCAGGCGGCGCTCGATCTCGCGGCGCTCCTTTGGCAGATAGCCGCCGCGATAGCCGCGAATCAGGTCCGGCGCCATCTTGCGGCGCTCGCAGGCTTCCTTCAAATAAGTAATGAGGATTTCGGTGGCCAGGCGGTTGTTGGCGAAGACCAGCGTCTGCTGCTGACGGTCTATAAATTCGAGCGCGATGCGGCGCGTCTCATGCAGATAGCTGCGCCGGATTCCAAGTTCGCGGTTCACTACGGGCGGATTGTAAAAAACGAAATACTTCTCGCCGCTGGGTGCGCCGTTGCGGTCCACCAGGTCGAACTCTTTCCCGGTCAGCGCCTGGGCTAATTCCCTGGGATTGGCGATGGTGGCGGAGCAGCAGATGAACTGCGGCGAGGAGCCGTAGAATTCGCAGACGCGCTTCAGCCGCCGGATCAAATTCGCCAGGTGACTGCCATAGACGCCGCGATAGTAATGCAGTTCGTCGATGACGAAGTAGCGCAGATTCTCAAAACATTTCGCCCATTTTGTGTGGTGCGGCAGAATCCCGCTGTGCAGCATGTCGGGATTGGTCAACACTACGTTGGCCCGCTCGCGGATCGCTTTGCGTGCGTCCTGAGGCGTGTCGCCGTCGTAGGTGAACGCACGGATATCGGAGCCCATTGCATCCACGGCTGCCTGGAATTCGTGAAGCTGATCTTCGGCCAGGGCCTTGGTGGGGAACAGGTACATGGCGCGGGCGCCGGGTTCGGCGAGCAGGCGATTGAGGACCGGAAGGTTGTAGCAGAGCGTCTTGCCGCTGGCCGTCGGTGTGACAATCACTACGTTACGTCCGGCCTCCACTGCTTCCAGCGCATCGGCCTGATGCGTGTATAGCTGGTGGATGCCGCGGCCGATTAGCGCGTTGCGCAACTTCAGATCGACCAGATCAGGGATGTCAACGGATTGGGAGGCGCGCGCGGGAATGTGGCGGATGGCGCGTATAGGCGAGTTGTCGGCCTCCATCCATTCCTGAAAGCGGACCACGGCGGATTCGATGTTGGCTCCGCGCGCCAGCGCCCGTTGTTCGGAGAACTCGGGAAATCCGAGTGATAAGTTCGCGACGCCCTTCGCCTTTTCTTTGCCCACTTTGCAAGGGTACTATCGTTGGGGCTTGGGTGGCAAGCTAGGGCTTCTTCTTCCCATGCCAGAATTCGGACTCTTCGGCTGCGAACTCGTCCGAGACGTTGCTAATTCCGGGGTCGATCCGGAAAAGCAGATTCTCACGGCTCATCTGGCCATCGGCGGCTATCTTCCGGCGCGCTTCCATGCTTGCATCCACGACGCCATCCGCATAAATCGGCGAACTGGCCAAGCCGCTATCGAGCGTGGACAGGGAGACGAGCGGACCAAGAAAGACATACGTGCCCGATTCAGCGCCAGAGATCACCTGGTAGGCGACATCGGGCCGGTTCAGATTGAGGCTGTCCAAGCTCTGCCGCCGCAACCTAACCAACTCCGCGAAATCCCCGTCGGCGCCAGGGCTGATCCGGTAGATGGACACTTGAAAATAGCGCGCCTTCGGATACATCCGGCTCGCCTGGTCCGGCCGGTAGCTCAAGCCGGGACGATACAGCGCGATCATCGTTCTGGACGGCGCGGACGCTTCGTCCTCCAGGACGCTGCCGATTATCTTGTCAAGATTCTCGATGCCGGCGAAGGAATCGTGCGCCTCCATTATCCAAGTTTCATGGAAGCCGGAGATCGACTTCATGCCGAAAAGAGTGACAGGCGCTCGGGTGGAGCTATACGGCTTGATCGAGCCATTGCGAATCAACCGGATCAATGTGGGTGGCTGCGAGGGCGTTTGGGCAGCGGCGCAGAGCGGGAAGATTGCCAGCAGTAAGATTCGTCTCATAGGCTTCGCATAGAGTTGGCGAGCCCCGGCCTGATTTCGTTTAGAAGGTTCCGCGCACTATTGCATGTCCGGGTCTTTATCCGGCACCTTCAACTCCTTCCGCAAGCGGGCCAGTTCAGTTTTCAACTCCGCCACGACCGTCGCGTAGCCCGCGTCCGTGTAAACGCTGCGCATCTGCCGCGGGTCGTTCTGACGATCGAATAGCTCCCACTCGTTCGACTGGTAGAAGTGAATCAACGTGTAACGGTCAGTCCGCACGCCGTAGTGACGGGCCACATTGTGTTCGGCCTTCTCGTAATAGTGATAGTAGAACGATTTGCGCCAATCCGCCGGAGTTTGTCCGCGCAAAAGCGGCACCATCGACTTGCCCTGCATGCCGGACGGCACCGGCACACCCGCCGCTTCGAGAAACGTTTCGGGAAAGTCGAGGTTCGCCGTCATTTTCGCGCTTACCGATCCAGGCGCGGCGACTCCGGGCCAACGGATCAGCAGCGGCGTGCGGATCGACTCCTCGTACATCCATCGCTTATCGAACCAGCCATGCTCACCCAGGTAGAAGCCCTGGTCGGAAGCGTAGATGACGATGGTGTTGTCCGCCAGATTCGCCGCGTCCAAATGACGCAGCAGGCGGCCTACGCTGTCGTCCACGCTGGCGATGCAGCGCAGATAATCCTGCATGTAGCGTTGATACTTCCAGCGAACCAGGTCCTTGCCTTGAGGATTGGCCTTGAAGAACGCTTCGTTGCGGGGCCGGTAGGAGGCATCCCACATGCGCTTCTGCTCAGCGTTCATGCGGTTGTACTCGGCGAGATAATGCTGGTAGTCAGGCGAGTCCGCCGCGCCCCCGGGTGGCACGATCTTCAAATCGGCCATCGGCGTCATGTGACGGCCGATCTCCATCTCCTGCTGGTGGGCTGGCGAGGCGCGGTGTTCGTAATCGTCGAACAGGTTGGGCGGTTCCGGGAACTTCACGTCTTCATACAGCTCGAGTTTCTCCGGCGCAGGCATCCAGTTGCGATGTGGCGCTTTGTGCTGGCACATCAGCAGGAACGGCTTCGCCGGATCGCGCCCGGTCTTCAG
>JANXXL010000314.1 GCA_025350625.1 Bryobacterales bacterium
CCAGGAGACCGCCGGCATGGTTCATCGCCTTCCTTCCGGCCCCCTGCATGACGCGGCCGAGGTCTCCCGCGCCGGCATTCCCACCGTCATGATGTTCGTACAATCGCTGCGCGGGATCAGTCACAATAAGATCGAAGACACCAGGGAAGAGCATTTGGAGATGTCGGTCGAAGCCCTTTACAAGCTCGCGGAAAAGACCGCGGAATGGATTTTGAGACAAGAAGGTGAAGCATGACCACAACGGATATTGCGGCGGGAATCAGGAGCGTGAACCACTGGATCGGCGGCAAGGCTTGCGCGTCGGAATCGGGGCGCTCCGGCGTAGTTTGGAATCCAGCCACCGGACAGGCGCAGGCGGCCGTCGATTTCGCAAGTGTAGAGGAAGTGGATCAAGCGGTCGAAAACGCGCACCAGGCTTTTCCCGGCTGGCGCGCCACGCCTCTATCGCGCCGGTCCGAGATCCTGTTCAAAGTGCGCGAGCTGGTGGACGCCAATCGCCGGCGAATCGCCGAAATGATTACGCTCGAACACGGCAAGACCGTTTCCGACGCGCTGGGCGAAGTGGCGCGCGGGCTCGAAAATATTGAGTTTGCGTGCGGCGTTCCGAATCTGCTGAAAGGCGGCTATTCCGAGCAGGCGAGCCGGGGCATTGACGTGTATCAGATCCGCCAGCCCCTGGGAGTGGTAGCCGGCATCACGCCCTTCAACTTTCCGGCGATGGTGCCCATGTGGATGTTCGCCAACGCCATCGCGTGCGGCAACACATTCATCCTGAAGCCGTCGGAGCGCGATCCGTCGGTCACGATGCTACTGGCGGATTTGTTAAAAGCCGCGGGCGTGCCGGACGGCGTCTTCAACGTCATACAGGGCGACAGAATCGCTGTGGAGCGGTTGCTGGAGCATCCCCACGTGCAGGCCATCAGTTTTGTAGGCTCGACGCCGGTGGCCAAATTCGTTTACGAGACCGCCACCCGCAATGGCAAGCGCGTGCAGGCCTTGGGCGGCGCAAAAAATCACATGTTGGTTCTTCCGGACGCCGATATAGGCATGGCGGCGGATGCCGCTGTGTCGGCGGCCTATGGATCGGCGGGCGAGCGCTGCATGGCGATCTCGGTGGTGGTGGCCGTGGGCAGCGTGGCCGACCCGCTGGTAGAAGCGATTCAGGAACGGATGGCGCGTATCCAAGTCGGCCCGGGGAGTGAAGAGGGCAATGAAATGGGCCCGCTCATCACGCGTGAGCATCGCGACCGCGTGGCCTCCTATGTGGCGAATGCAGCGTCCGAAGGTGCACTGGTCGCAGTCGACGGCCGCCGGGATGCAGCTTGTCAAAAGAGCGGATTCTTTCTCGGCCTAAGCCTGCTCGACCATGTCGCCCCGGGCATGCGATGCTATCAGGACGAAATTTTCGGGCCCGTGCTGAGCGTGGTCCGCGCCGCCAGCTACGATGAGGCGCTGCGCATCATCAATGCGAATCCGTATGGCAACGGCACCGCGATTTTCACGCGCGACGGAGGCGCCGCCCGGCAGTTTCAATTCGACGCGGAAGTGGGGATGGTCGGCATCAACGTTCCCGTCCCCGTTCCAGTGGCGTATTACAGTTTTGGCGGGTGGAAATCTTCGCTCTTCGGTGACCTGCACATGTATGGGCCGGAAGGAGTGCAGTTTTACACCAAGGCCAAGGTTGTGACCAGCCGGTGGCCCGATCCCGCCGCCAGCAAAGTCGACTTGGGATTCCCGCAATCGCGATGATTGGCCGCCATTGCCCGTGCTAGACTGATCGACGTATCGAGTTCTTCGGGAAGTTGCCCTTCGAGGGGTCCAAGTCGCCTGCCGGGTTACCTTCCGTAGCCGTTTCGAGGGGTTGTGACAGCCGGACCTAAAACCAGCACCATCGAATTTCTGCTGAATGGACGGCCCGTCTCGGTCGAACCCGCCGGCGCGCACACCACACTCCTGGACCTTCTGCGAGAGCAAGGTCTAACCGGCGCCAAAGAGGGCTGCGCGGAAGGCGAATGCGGCGCGTGCATGGTGGCGATTGTAACGAGCCATGAGTCGGGCTCCGCATACCACGCCGTGAATAGTTGCCTGATGCTTGCGCCCATGGCCGCCGGCCAAGAAATTTACACCGTCGAAGGGCTGAGTGCGAATGGCGAACTTGCCGAAGCTCAGAAGGCAATCGCGATCGGCGGTGGATCGCAGTGCGGTTATTGCACTCCGGGATTCGTCGTGAGTTTATGGACCGAGCACTATCGCCCGGATCGAGCGGGTCCGTGCCAGACCGAAGCGTTGAGCGGAAATCTCTGCCGGTGCACCGGCTATCGGCCGATCCGCGACGCAGCGCTCTCGCTGGGAAGCGCTCCGGGCGGGGTTTTTCGCGATCGCCTGTCGTTCCCTGCCCCGCCGGTAGAGGATTTCAAATTCGAAGCAGACGGAGCAATCTTCGACCGTCCACCTTCGAAGGTTGAGTGCCTGTCGATTGCTTCATCACACCCGGACGCGCGCTGGATCTCCGGCGCCACTGATATCGCAGTCGAATCGAACCTCCATTTCCGCCGCTGGCCACACCTGGTAAGTCTGGAGGCAGTCCCGGAACTTTTGGAATTCTCTGAGACCCCGGACTTAGTGCGCATTGGAGCCGCGCTTTCCCTCAGCGAAATTGAGCGCCGGTGGATCAATCCGCCGCATCTCGTCCGCCAATGGTGGCCGCTTTTTGCTTCAGTCGCCATCCGCAACCGCGCCACTCTCGGCGGAAATCTTGCCACCGCGTCGCCGATTGGGGATGGCGCTCCCATGCTGCTCGCGCTCGATGCCCGCGTGCGTCTTGCGGGGCCGGGCGGAGACCGCGTCGTCCCTCTGTCAGCGTTTTTTGTAGATTACCGGCGCTCTACTTTGGAGCCGGGTGAGTTAATCGTTTCGATTGACATCCCCAAGCCGTTCCCAATGTTCACTCGCTTCTACAAAGTGGCGAAGCGGCGCATGGACGACATCAGTACCGTAGCAGCCGGCTTCTCGGGCGACGTAGACGGCAGCGGCCGGGTTACGCGCGCCCGCTTCGCTTTCGGAGGTGTAGCCGCAGTGCCGTTGCGCGTATATGCCGCCGAAGAGTCCATGCTCGGCGAGCGGTGGAATGAAACATCAGTCGAGCGCGTACAATCTGTGCTCGAAAGCACGCTCCATCCAATAGGCGATCATCGCGGCTCCGCTGAATACCGTCGCGAGGTTGCCAAATCGCTGGTCGGCAAATTCTGCTGGGAGATTACCGAGGCCGCCGCATGAAGATCGCGGGAACGCCGGAGCCTCATGAGAGTGCGCGCGGTCATGTCACCGGCGAAGCGCTTTACACCGACGATCTGTGCCTCCGTTTTCCCCGGCTCCTGCACGCCTGGCCTGTGTGCGCGCCCCATGCCCACGCTTTGGTGAAGGCGTTAGATTCGACCGCGGCGTTCGGTCAGGCGGGAGTGATCGCGGTGCTCACCGGTAAAGACGTGCCGGGCGAGGGCGACTCCGGTACAAATCGTCACGATGAACCGCTCTTTCCATCCGAGGTGATGTTCCATCAGCAGCCGGTTGCCTGGGTGCTCGGGGAAACGCTCGAAGCTGCGCGACTTGGGGCCGGGCGTGTAAAAGTGGAATACCAGCCTCTCGACCCCGTATTGACGATAGAACAGGCGATTGCTTGCGCAAGCTTCTTATCGGGGCCCGCACGAATGTCCCGCGGTGATACGGCCGTCATCGAGACCAGCCCGCTGCGATTTTCCGGCGAGCTGGCGATTGGCGGACAAGAACATTTTTATCTCGAGACCCAAAGTGCAATTGCGTGGGTCGACGAAACTGGCGGGATTTCAGTCGAGTCCTCCACGCAACACCCCAGCGAGACGCAGGAAGTGGTGGCACGCGTTTTGGGGTTAGCCCGCAACCAGGTTACGGTCGAGTGCCTGCGCATGGGCGGCGCCTTTGGCGGCAAGGAAGTGCAGGCCAGCGCCTATGCGGCAATCGCGGCCCTCGGCGCTTTGAAAACTGGGCGTCCGGTTCGAGTGCGTCTGACCCGAGCCCTGGACATGGCGCTCACCGGCAAGCGCCACCCATTCCTGGCCCGCTATACCGCCGGCTTACGACCAGACGGTCGCATCGACGGCGTTCGGATAGAACTCTATTCCGATGGCGGCTGGAGTCTTGACCTCTCCGACCCGGTGCTCTCGCGCGCGATGTTTCATTGCGACAACGCGTACTACCTCCCGGCGGTGGAACTGACCGGATATGTTTGCCGCACTCACAAAACGTCGCAGACGGCCTTCCGCGGATTCGGCGGCCCGCAAGGAATGCTGGTCATCGAAGAAATTATGGATCAGGCGGCCCGGCGGCTGTCGCTGCCGCCCGAAATCGTGCGCGAGCGAAATTTTTATCGCGAAGGCCAGACTACCCATTACGGTCAGCCGGTGAAAGACGCCGGGCGCATGGCCATCATCTGGGATCAGTTGAAAGAATCCAGCAGCTTCACCGCGCGACGCCTTGAAATCGACAATTCCAATGGCCTCAGCCTTCACCGAAAGCGCGGTCTGGCTATCACTCCTGTGAAGTTCGGCATTTCCTTCACAGCCACGCTTTTCAATCAGGGAGAAGCTTTGGTTTTGATTTACCGCGACGGTAGTGTGCAGGTGAATCACGGCGGGACGGAAATGGGTCAGGGGCTAAATACCAAGATCCGGCAGATCGCGGCGGAGTCTCTCGGTCTCCCGCTCGAATCCATCCGCATGATGCCCACACGCACCGACAAGCTTCCGAATACTTCCGCCACAGCCGCGTCCGCGGGAACGGATTTGAACGGCGCGGCGGTACTCGATGCCTGCGACCAGATCACACACCGCCTTTCCCAGGTAGCGGCAGCAATGCTCAAGTGTGAACCGGAGGCGGTGCGTTTCTCCGCCGGCCAGGTGTTCAAGGAAGGCGAAAACTCAATTCCCTTCGCACAAGTCTGCGAGCAAGCCTATCGCACGCGGATTCCTCTGTTCGCGCAAGGCTACTACAGCACGCCCGGCATTCATTATGACGCCGCGACGGCCTCGGGAAAGCCCTTCCACTATTTCGTGTACGGCGCGGCGGTCTCAGAAGTTGAGGTGGAGGGCTTCACCGGCGATTGCCGCCTGCTGCGCACCGATATCCTCGAAGACGTCGGTGCCTCGCTTTCACCCCTGATCGATCTCGGCCAGATTGAAGGCGGCTTCATCCAGGGTGTCGGCTGGCTTACCATCGAGGAGCTTCTTTGGGACCCCCAGGGCCGTCTGGCAACCGCCGGCGCGTCCACTTACAAACTGCCCTCGTGGTCCGAGATGCCCGAAACTTTTCACGTGAACTTTCTCGAACGCGCCGCCGACCCGGATGTCATTTTCGGGAGCAAGGCAGTTGGCGAACCGCCATTAATGCTGGCCATTTCCGTTCGCGAGGCAATCCGTGATGCTGTCGCGGCCTTCGGCAACGGCGGGCCGGTCGAGTTGGCGAGTCCGGCCACACCGGAGCGCATTTTCTTTGCTGTTCGTCGCGCCCGCGCTCAAAGGGAAGCAGTCGCTGGAGCCGTCGGGACAGTGGTACACCAGTGAGCTTGGGCGTTCCGGGCGAGATTCTGCGGGCGCCCTTGCTGCACACTCCGCGCAATCCGTTTCTCGAATCTGGAGCTCTCGAAAGCTACCCGGATGGCGCGCTATTGCTGCGCGCGGGAAAAATCGCCGCGTGCGGTGACTATAACGAGGTTCGCGCGGCGCACCCCGATGCGGCCTATAGGGATCTGCGTGGCGGATTCCTGTTGCCCGGCCTGATCGACACTCACATCCATTTTCCGCAGCTCCGCATTCTGGGAAGCTTAGGCCAGGAGCTGATGGAATGGCTGGAGCAGTTCGCATTGCCGGAAGAGGCGCGCATGGCGGAGTTATCCTACGCGAGCGACACCGCTCATCGTTTCCTTCACGCGCTCGCATCGCACGGAACCACAACCGCAATGGTGTTCGGCGCGCATTTTGCTCCGGCCACAGCCGCGTTGTTTGAGGCGGCGGAGGTGGCGGGATTGCGAATCGTCAGTGGCCTGGTTTTATCGGATCGCGGACTGCTTCCCGAGCTTCATCAGACGCCCGAAACGGCCTATCGAGATTCCGGCGAACTGATTCGGCGGTTTCACGGCAAGGGTCGTTCCCGCTACGCGGTCACGCCGCGTTTCGCGATCTCTGCTTCCGAGGCAATGCTCGAAGTCTGTCAAACCCTCATGCAAGAAGAGGAAGGTCTTCGTTTCCAGACGCACCTGAATGAGAATCGCTCTGAAATCGAGATCGTGGCTCGCCTGTTTCCTTGGGCGGAGGATTACCTCGCCATCTACGAACGCTACGGCTTGACGGCCCGCAGGGCCGTGATGGCACACAACGTCCACCCACGCCCGGGAGAACTCGAACGCCTCGCGGCGGGAGGCACTGCTGTGGCGCATTGCCCTTCGAGCAACGCAGCTCTGGGCAGCGGAATTTTCCCGTTGCGGCGTCACATCGAAGCAGGAGTGCGTTGTTCTCTCGGAACCGATGTCGGCGGTGGAACCGGTTTTGGGATGTTGAAAGAAGGATTACAGGCGTATATGCTGCAGCGTCTGGCTCTAAACCCGGGAGCCCCGCTTAATGCAGCCCAATTGCTGTATCTAGCCACGCGCGCGGGTGCTGAGGCGATCCACCTCGAAGATGAGGTTGGCGATTTCAGTCCCGGAAAGTCAGCCGATTTCGTGTACCTGCGTCCGCCCGCCGGCAGCCCGCTCGCGGCGGTTGTAGAGCGCGCCGAAAGCATGGAGAGAATCTTGGCGGCGCTATTCACATTGGGTGACTCTTCATGCGTGCGCGAAGTTCGGGTTGGTGGGACCGCAGTATACTGCGTGAAGTCAGATGACGATTGAGGCATTGAATTCCATAGGCCGCGAGGATTTCGTCAACACCGTAGGCTGGGTTTTCGAAGAGTCGCCATGGGTGGCTGAAAGGGCATGGAACAGCCGCATTTTCGAGGACGCCGATTCCCTGCACCAGGCGATGGTAGAACAAGTGGAAGCGGCTTCAAGGGAACAACAGTTGGCTCTGTTGCGTGCGCACCCCGATCTGGGCACCCGCGCGCGCGTCTCTGCGACCTCGGGGGCGGAGCAGGCCGGCGCAGGCCTGGATCAGTTGACGCCGCCTGAATTCGAGCGCCTCGAGCGGCTGAACACCGCATATCGTGATAAATTTGGGTTTCCTTTTTTATTTGCGGTGAAGGGAAGCACCAAGCATGACATTCTGCGTGCATTAGAGCAGCGCCTGGAGGAGGATCCCGAACAGGAATATCGGGAAGCGCTCCGGCAAGTTTATCGGATCGCGCGTTTTCGTATCGAGGACAGCATCAGTTAGGAGACGGAGTGGAGCAATTCGCCAGCGGATGGAAACAAAGCTACTACGGTAAAGGAGACGTGATCGTATACCGCTTGAACCGGGAGAGCGGTGCGTCCGAGAAGCATTCTCCAGTGTTTGGCGCTAATGTGTTGATGCTGGTTTACGGAGACGCCTTTTGGGCCACTTACACCACCGGTGACAACACCGGACTGATCGCGACGGACTCGATGAAAAACTTTATCCAGCGCGAGACTCTGAATTACGCCGGTTCCGATCTCGAAAGCTACTGCCGCTTCCTGGCCGCGAAGTTCCTTGACACTTATCCGCAGGTAGAAGGACTCCAGGTTTCCGCCTCCGAAATTCCCTACCGCGCCGTATCAGACGCAGCGGTGGCGTTCGTGCCATCGGGGTCGGAGCGGTCCGCGGCGCGAATCGAAATGGATCGCGGGGGCGTGGTCGAAATCGCCTCGGGTATAAACGGCTTCCGCTTGCTCCGCCTCGGCGGCAGCGCCTTTTATGGTTTTGTTCGCGATCAGTACACTACACTGCCGGAAATCCACGACCGGCCCCTGCACATGTGGCTCGATCTTGAATGGCTCTACACCAATCCCGACGCTGCGTTCAGCGAAGGCAAACTTTCCGTCGCCGTCCGCAGAATCGTGAATCAAGTTTTTGAGTCCTTCGAGTCAGGCAGTATTCAGCAAATCATCCATCAGACCGGAGTCAAGCTGCTCGCGGAAATTCCGGAAATCGCGGAGGTACATTTGGAAGCGAACAACCGAACCTGGGATACGGCGGCCGAACGCGGCCCCGAGCTTGGCGTATTCACCGACGCGCGTCCGCCTTACGGATGTCTCGGATTGAGGCTGCGCAGGTAACATGGGCCGGCTTTCCACCCACGTGTTGGATACTACGCTCGGAGTCCCAGCCGCGGGCGTGATGATTGACTTATATCGCCTGCCGAACCCAGGAGCGGGCGATCCACGGCTACATATTAAAAGCGCCGTGACGAATTCTGAGGGACGGACGGGCGAACCATTGCTTTCCGCCGACACTCTGGAGACCGGTGTCTACGAATTGGCGTTTCATACCGGGGACTACTTCCGCGGTTTGGGTGTTGCGCTCACGTCTCCCGCGTTCCTCGATGAAATCGTGATCCGCTTCGGGCTGGCGGATCCCCATGGCAATTATCACGTGCCGCTGTTGTTATCGCCCTATAGCTACAGCACCTATCGGGGCTCATGACGGATCACTATCTTGCTGCGGCAACCGAAATCATCGCGCGCTGCCGCGCCTTGGCCGTGCATAGCGAAGAGCAGGGCTACCTCACGCGCACGTTTCTCTCGGAACCGATGCGGTCCACGCACATAACTGTTCGCGAGTGGATGGAACAGGCGGGGATGAACGTACGCATCGATCACGCCGGCAATATCCGCGGCTGCTACGGGGGCACTGAGTCCGGCAGACGCCTTCTCATCATTGGTTCGCACCTCGATTCGGTGCCGCACGCCGGTATTTTCGACGGCGCGCTGGGAGTCGTCCTCGCCATCGGGCTGCTTCAGATTCTCGACGGCCGCAGATTTCGGTTCCCTATCGAAGTGATCGGGTTTTCAGAGGAGGAGGGCGTCCGCTTCGGCGTTCCGTTCATCGGCAGCCGCGCGCTAATCGGGGAATTGGATGGCGCGTTACTCGCGCGCCAAGATCCGCAAGGCATCACCGTGAGCGATGCCATCCGTCACTTCGGTCTCGATCCATCGCGAGTCGAAGAAGCGGCGATTTCCCAAGACAAGCCGCGCTACCTGGAATTCCACATCGAACAAGGCCCGGTTCTGGACAGTTTGGGTCTTCCGTTGGGCGTCGTCGAAGCCATCGTGGGGCAGAGCCGCCTTGATCTACAATTTACCGGTCAAGCGAATCATGCAGGTACCACGCCGATGAATCTTCGACATGATGCTCTGGCGGGAGCGGCGGAATGGATTGCCGTAGTCGAGCGGGAAGCCGCGGCCGTCGATGATCTGGTCGCGACAGTCGGGCGCGCCGATGTAAAGCCGGGAGCCGGCAATGTTATTCCAGGCTTCGTAAGCGTCAGTCTCGATGTGCGCCACCCGAGTGACACCGCACGCCACGATTGCGTAAAACGACTCACGCAAAAAGCGGACCAGATTGCGGCGCGCCGGGGCTTGACCATTTCGATGGAATCTCGCCTGGATCAACCCGCCGTCAAGATGGATGCCGGTTTCACGAATCAGCTAGCTGGTGCCGTTGAACGATGCGATTATCCCGTGAAACGGATGAATAGCGGCGCGGGTCACGATGCGATGATCATGGCTCGACGAATGCCGTCGGCGATGTTGTTCTTGCGGAGTCCGCGCGGAATCAGCCATCATCCGGACGAGTCCGTGCTCGCCGAGGATGTCGCCGCCGCGCTTGCCGCGGGCCTGTTCTTTCTCGAAGACCTGGAGCGGCATGATGATTGATCGGGTCGTCCGGGGAGGCTCGCTGGTATTGCCCGGAGGAGTGCAGCAGCTCGATCTGGCGATCGAAGAC
>JANXXL010000326.1 GCA_025350625.1 Bryobacterales bacterium
CGGACCCACCGGCCGGTGTTGCTCGCTCGATGACGTCTACGATGCGCGCCACGTCGCGCAGCTCCTGGGTATCCCCTATTACGTTGTGAATTTCGAGCAGCGCTTTGAGGCGCAGGTGGTCAAACCGTTCATCGACGAATACCTGGCCGGCCGCACGCCGATCCCATGCACGCTATGCAATAACTTCATCAAGTTCGATCAGTTTCTCGAAATGGCGGAGGGTATCGGAGCGCGTGAGATCGCCACTGGGCATTACGCGCGGATCGATTGGAATGGCGAGAGCGGCCGCTGGGAACTGCGCCGCAGCGTTGACCGCGCCAAGGACCAGACTTATTTCCTGTGCGGTCTCAAGCAGGATCAACTCGCTCGCACGCGGTTCCCGCTGGGCGGCATGCAGAAGTCGCAGGTGCGGGAACTGGCGCGCGAATTAGGGATTCCCACCGCCGCCAAGCCCGACAGCCAGGAAATTTGTTTCGTGCCCAACGGCGATTACGCGGGTTTCATCGATAGTTACTTCAAAGAGCAGGGCATCGCGCCGACGGAAACTCAGGGCGAGATTGTCACCGCCGATGGCCACGTGGTGGGCGAACACTCGGGCGTCCATCACTTCACCGTTGGTCAGCGTCGCGGATTGCGCGTGGCCGGCGGTGAACCGCTCTACGTGATTGCGACCGAGCCCGCTGCCAAGCGCGTGGTGGTGGGACGCGACGACGATTTACTGCGCTCGTCGATGGGCGTGAAAGACATGAATTGGATCTCGATTGCTCCTCCCGCCGCCCCCCTGCGAGCGGAAGTGAAGATTCGCAATAAACACGCCGCTGCCCCGGCCACATTGACTCCGGGTGCGAGCGAGGGGGCGCGCGTAGAAGTCCGCTTCGACGAACCGCAGCGGGCGGTGACTCCCGGCCAAGGGGCGGTGTTTTACTGCGGCGATCTGGTGCTCGGTGGTGGTTGGATCGAGTGAGTGAACGGGCGTGAAAACCGCCGAATACTGGCTCGCGCGCTTCGTGCTGGCGACCCTTTCTTCCACCTCGCTTCGGACCGCCAACGCGCTCGCCCGCGTGTATGTGCGGCTACTCGATCTGGCGTTGCCGCGACTCCGCCGCACGGCGCTCAAGAACCTGGAAATGGCCGGATTCGCGGGGCGCGAGCGCATCACCACCGGCGTGTTTGACTCCATCGCCAGGCTGGTTGTGAGTTTCGCTCGTTTTCCGAAGATAAGCCGCGAGAACATTCACGACTGGATCCGCTATGAAGGTCTCGAAAACTTCGAGCAGGCGCGCAGTCTGGGGAAGGGCGTTCTGGTGGCGACGGGCCATCTGGGCAATTGGGAGCTGAGCGCATTTGCCCACGCCTACCTCACCTCGCCCATGCACATCGTGGTGCGGCCCATCGACAATTCACGCATTGACGCCCTGGTGGAATCCCGCCGCGAACTTTCCGGCAACCGGGCCATCGCGAAGAAAGATGCAGCGCGCGGGATCTTGCGTGCACTGGCAGCAGGCGAGGCGGTGGGGGTTCTCATCGATCAGAACACCACCGTAGATCAGGGTGTCTGGATAGACTTCTTTGGCGTCCCGGCGTGTGCGGGAAGTGCGTTTGTGAAACTGGCGCACCACAGCGGGGCGCCGGTGATTCCGGGCTACGCGGTGTGGTCGGATAAAGAAATCCGCTACGTTTTGCACTTTGAGCCGGCGGTCGAAATCACTGGTGACACCGAGCAGGATACCCGGCGCGTGCATGCGCGCCTAGAAGCCGCGATCCGTAAATATCCGGATCAGTGGTTGTGGATTCATCGCCGCTGGAAGACACGTCCGCCTGGAGAAAAAGCCATCTATTGAAAGAGCAACCGAGTATCGCAATGATCAAACGAGTGTGCGTGTTTTGTGGATCGAGTTCAGGAGCCCGTCCAGCCTACGCCGCGGCCGCAGTGGCTCTCTCCCAATGCCTGGCCGCCCGCGGAATCACCATTGTCTATGGTGGTGGAAACGTCGGTTTGATGGGGGTCCTGGCGGATACGGCTCGTGCGGCGGGCGGCGAAATCATCGGCGTTATTCCCCGGGCCTTGCTCGCCAAAGAAGTGGCGCATACGGAGCTTCCCGACCTGCGGATCGTGGAGTCCATGCACGAGCGGAAGGCGCTGATGGCCGATCTATCTGACGCCTTCATCGCGATGCCCGGCGGCTATGGCACCTTCGAGGAATTTTGCGAGATCCTCACATGGACGCAACTCGGCCTGCAACGCAAGCCTTGCGGCATTCTCAACATCGAGGGTTACTACGATCATCTTCTGCAAATGTTCGATCACGCTGTGGCGGAAGAGTTTGTCAAGCCGGTGCATCGCCAAATGTTCATCGCGGATGCGGCGCCCGAATCGCTGGTCGACCGGTTGCTCGCCTACCAGGTCCCGTTAGTCGACAAATGGCTCGGCCGCGAGCAGGCCTAGTGATTTTAGAAAGCATGAAATACTTGTGGAGAATTCATGATTTTCCTGCCATCGGAGACTGAGTGAAAGCATTAGTAAAAGCACAAGCCGCGCCGGGATTATCGATCGAGGACATCCCCCAGCCCTCGATCGGCATTAACGATGTCTTGATTCGCGTCCTCCGCACGGGGATTTGCGGCACCGACGTGCATATTTACGATTGGGACGAATGGGCTCGCCAGACCATTCCTGTTCCCATGGCAATCGGCCATGAATTTGTCGGGGAAATCGTGGAGGTTGGCTCTAACGTCATCGATTTTCACCCTGGCGAACTGGTATCCGGCGAAGGACACGTCGTGTGCGGCCGCTGCCGCAACTGCATGGCGGGCCGGCGTCACCTCTGCGCGCATACTTCGGGCGTTGGAGTGAACCGTCCCGGCTGTTTCGCCGAATATATTTCCCTGCCGATGACCAATATCTGGCGGCACGATCCGAAGATTGATCGCGATGTGGCGGCGATATTCGACCCTTTCGGCAACGCCGTGCACACCGCTCTGGCTTTCGATGTTCTCGGCGAAGACGTTCTCATAACAGGTGCCGGACCCATCGGGATCATGGCCGCCGCCGTAGTCCGCCACGCCGGCGCCCGCTATGTGGTAATCACCGACATCAATGAATACCGGCTGGATTTGGCTCGCAAGGTAGGCGTGGATCTGGCGCTTAATGTAAAACAGACCTCTATCGCGGAGTCGCAGAAGACGCTCGGGATGCAGGAAGGTTTCGATGTGGGCCTGGAGATGTCGGGCAACGCCAGCGCCTTTCGCGACATGGTTCACAACCTTTGCCATGGCGGCAAGATCGCCATGCTTGGCATCCCCACCGAAGAAATCGCGATCAACTGGCGCGAGGTAATCTTCAACATGCTCACCATAAAGGGCATCTATGGCCGCGAGATGTACGAGACTTGGTACAAAATGACGGTCCTGCTGCAATCCGGGCTGGACATACAGCCGGTGATTACCCACCGCTTTAGCTACCGCGACTTTGAAGAAGGCTTTCGCGTGATGCGCTCCGGCCAAAGCGGCAAAGTGATTCTCAATTGGGAGGAGCTGATCTAGCAATGCTGGGCGCCTATCAAGCGTTTGTCGATTCGCAACTGGAAGAAATTCGCGGCGCTGGTTTATGGAAACCGGAGCGCGTGCTCGACTCCGCTCAGCGTCCCGACGCGGAGCTCGAAGGGGGTGACAAGGTTCTCGTCTTGTGCGCGAACAATTACCTGGGTCTGGCGGATGACCCGCGCATCATCGCCGCCGCGCGCAATGCGCTCGACCGCTGGGGTTACGGCATGGCATCGGTCCGTTTCATCTGCGGCACCCAGGAACAGCACAAGCAACTGGAGCACGAAATCGCGAGGTTCCTGGGTACCGAAGGCACCATCCTCTATTCCTCCTGTTTCGATGCGAACGGCGGGTTATTTGAAACGCTGCTGGGCGCGGAAGATACCGTGATTTCGGACGAACTGAATCACGCGTCGATCATCGACGGCATTCGCCTCTCGAAGGCGCAACGCTTCCGCTACAAGAATCGCGACATGGCGGATCTCGAAGAGCAGCTCAAGACCGCCCAGAGCGCCCGCTTCCGCATGATCGCCACCGACGGGGTCTTTTCCATGGATGGCTATGTTGCTCCTCTGCGCGAAATCTGCGACCTGGCGGAAAAATATAACGCGCTGGTAATGGTCGACGATTCCCACGCCGTAGGCTTTGTCGGAGATACCGGGCGCGGCTCGCACGAGCACGCGGGAGTGATCGGCCGCGTGGATATTTTGACCGGCACGCTGGGAAAGGCGCTCGGGGGCGCTAGCGGCGGTTATATCAGCGGCTCCAAGTCCGTCATTGCCCTGCTGCGCCAACGTTCCCGCCCCTATCTGTTCTCGAATTCCGTGGCGCCCTCGATCGTGGCGGCATCGCTCGAAGCTTTGAAGATTCTCACGGCCTCAAACGAACTCCCCGAGAGGCTGCGCAAGAACACCGCCTACTTCCGCAAGCGCGCGACGGACCTAGGTCTCCAGATTCTCCCCGGTGAACATCCCATCGTCCCGGTGATGGTGGGCGATGCCGCCAAAGCCGCGCGCATGGCCGAATACCTGCTAGAGAAAGGTATCTACGTGATCGGCTTCTCCTACCCGGTGGTGCCCATGGGCAAGGCCCGCATTCGTACCCAGGTATCGGCCGCCCACACTACCGATCAGCTCGGCTGGGCTGCGCAGATGTTTGCGGAGGCCGCTGCGAACGTGCAGTAGTTACTTCTTAAACCGCACAAACCCAAAGGTCAACTTTTTCTCCACGCCATCGACGCGGTCCAGCCGCACAATCACTTGATCGCCAATCGAGAATTGGCGGCGGTTCCGGACGCCCATGATCTTGCGGACATTCTCGCGGTATTCGAAGCGGTCGCCCGGCAGTGTATCGAGCGGCACCAGTCCTTCGATGAACATGTCTTGCAGCTCGACGAAGAATCCGAAGCGGGTCGTGGAGATAATCAGCGCGTCGAACTCGTCGCCGACGCGGTCGATCATGAACTTTACTTTTTTCCACTCGACCAGCTCGCGCTCGGCCTCGGCAGCGCGGCGCTCGGCATCGGACGACTGATCGGCAATGGCATGCAGATCCGCTTCGTAGCGCTTGCCGTCCAGATGCCCGCCCAGAATGCGGTGGACGATCAAATCCGGGTAGCGCCGGATGGGCGACGTGAAATGCGTATAGCTGGTGGCGGCCAGCGCAAAGTGACCGACGTTCAAGTCGCTATAGCGCGCCTGCTTGAGCGAGCGCAGCATCAGGTAACTCAGGATGCGCTCCTCGGGTTTGCCCTCGATCTTAGCAACCAGCTTCTGATAATTTCGCGAAGTGAGCAGAGGGTTATCGAGCGCCACCACTTCGGTCTTGAACTTCTTCACCGGCGCCGCGCCCGGCGTCAACGAGTAGCCGAACTGTGTAGCAATCTCCTCGAATTCGATCACGCGCTTGGGGTCGGGACGATCGTGGATGCGGAAAATCATAGGCTCGCCCGCGGCCTCAATGTGCGCCGCCACCGCTTCGTTGGCCGCCAACATGAACTCTTCGATCAAGCGGTGCGCGATGTTGCGCGGCGCGCGCGTCACGCCGGTCATCTCGCCGAATTCGTCAAATTCGAGCAGCGGCTCCGGCAGATCGAAATCGATTGAACCCCGGCGCTGCCGCTTGCGATTGAGCAACAGAGCCAGCTCGCGCATCATTTGAAAGCGCGGCGCAAGTGCCGCGTACCGCGCAGTCAGCTCAGGATCGCCTTCGAGCACCTTGTGCACCGCGGTGTAAGTCATGCGCTCGGCGCTGCGGATCACGCCGCGCGTGAAATCCTGCGCCACCACATCGCCGTGATTGTCGATTTCGAGCAGCGCGCTCATCACCAGGCGATCCTCGTGCGGGCGCAGCGAGCATTGATCGGTGGATAGCTCGACTGGAAGCATCGGCACCGCTCTATCGGGGAAGTAAACACTCGTCCCGCGCAGCATCGCTTCCCGGTCGATAGGGCTGCCGGGGCGCACATAGTAACTCACATCCGCAATGTGCACGTGCAGCGCCCAATGCCCGTTCGGCAACCGCTCCACCCACACAGCGTCATCGAAATCGCGCGCCGTCTCGCCATCAATGGTGACGATGTCATATTCCCGGAAATCGCGCCGCTTGGTGATTTCTGCCTCCGGGATCGGCCCGGGGATCGAGCGCGCCTGCTCCAGTACGTCCTCGGGAAATTGGTGCGGAATGTGATGCGCACGGATCAGAATCTCGACGTCGATCCCGAAGTCGTCCGGCCGCCCCAGAACCTCGATGATGCGCCCTGCCGGACGGTCGCCGTCATCGCCATAATCGACGATCTCAGCAGTGACGATCATCCCGTCGAGGTCTGCTTCCGAATGCACTTCCACCGGGCGCGCGCCCACGCGGTTTACCGAAACTCCGCCTGCGGGGATCGCCATCCCCTCCGGAATCTCGATCCACTGCCGAATGCGCTCGTCATGCGGGACCACGAAATTACCCCGCCGCCGCGTCCGAAACTCGCCCACGATCGAGAGGTGTGCCCGCTCGGCCACCTCCACGATTTCGCCGTGCGCGCGCCCGTCGCGCTCCATGCGCTTGATGCGTAGCGCCACGCGGTCGCCGTGCATGGCGCGTTCGGCGTCTTCTTTACCCAGATAAATGTCGCCTTTCAGCCCTGGCACCGGCTCTTCCGGAGTCACAAAGCCGTAGCCGTCGCGATGCACGCTGAGCTTCCCGTAAATCAAGCGCGGCGATTTCTTCTTCTGCGAGTGTCCTCTTTGCAGATGACCTTTGGGATGTGACGGCACGTTTCATTTTATAGTGAGAGGGCATATGGACCTGAAGACCGTCCGCCTGGTGATTCCCGAAAACGGCAACATCATCGTGGGTCACAGCCACTTCATCAAGACTGTCGAGGATCTCTACGAGGCCATCGTCAACACCGTCCCCCAGATGAAATTCGGCATCGCGTTCAACGAAGCTTCGGGCGACTGTCTCATTCGCGTAGACGGCAACGATCCCGAGCTCGAAGGCATCGCCACCGAAAATGCGCAAGCCATGGGCGCAGGCCACGCCTTCGTCATCGCCCTGCGCGCGGGCTACCCTATCAACATCCTAAGCCGCATCCGCGAGATCCCCGAAATATGCAACATTTTCTGCGCCACCGCCAACCCCGTAGAAGTGATCCTGGCCGAAACTGAACAGGGGCGGGGAATCCTGGGCGTAATCGATGGCAGCGCGCCCAAAGGTATCGAATCCGCGAACGACCGCGAATGGCGTCACGGCCTCCTGCGAAAGATTGGATATAAGCGGTAACCCCAGCAAAATGCCTGTTTTTTCCCTTTGACTCGCCAGGGGATTAGTGGCATACTACTGCCGTATTGGAGTGTGAGGGTTGAGTTTCCGTTCGTACTTCGGTCCACCTGTTCCGTCCCGCCCGGTGTCTCTCTGCTGCAAGCCTCCAGTCACAAGGAGGAGTGTAACGTGAAGAAACTTTTTGTCGGAAATCTTCCTTACACCGCGAATGAGACGGATTTACAGAACTTCTTTGCCGATCATGGAATTACCGTCGATTCTGTCACCGTAATGCGCGACCGGTTTACGGGGCAAGCCCGCGGCTTCGGATTCGCCGAAATTAGTGACGATGGCATCGCTGGGAATGCGGTAGAGGTCTGCCACGGCAAGGACTTGATGGGACGAACCATCGTAGTCAATGAGGCCCGCCCCATGGCTCCCCGTGAAAGCGGAGCCGCTGCCGGACGCTCCCAGCGGCGCGAGCGCTACTGAGTCCCGCTCACGTCCAGGTGTTAAGCGCAATCGGCGCGCACGGTTGAGGTGTGCATGCCTATCATGGATTCAATGACTGAAAAGGCACACTGGCTGGCCGCCGCCCGCAGCGCCATGCAAACCGAAGGCGAGGCCGTGCTCGCCGCTTCGGGACGTCTGGGAGACAGCCTGTTAAACGCCGTGGAATTGATCCTGGGGGAGCCCGGGAAAGCGCCGGGCAAAGTAGTTGTCACCGGTATGGGCAAATCTGGCCACGTGGCCCGCAAGATTGCAGCGACGTTGCAGAGCACCGGCACGCCTTCCGTTTTCCTGCATCCCACCGAAGCCGGCCACGGCGACCTGGGCATGTGCCAGGCGGGCGACCGAGTGCTTATGATCTCGAAAAGCGGGTCGACGGCGGAGTTGCTCGATCTGGTAGCTCCCCTGCGCGAATTGGACTCCCGCTTTATCGGTATTCTGGGCAACCTGCGCTCCCCGCTAGCCGCTCAAATGGATGTGGTCCTGGACGCTTCTGTACTGCGCGAAGCCGATCCGGCCGGCTACACGCCCACGGCCAGCACCGTAGTTGCGCTGGCGTTGGGGCACGCGCTGGCCGTCGCCCTGATGGAGGCGCGCGGCTTCACCGCGGAGCACTTCCGCCGTTACCACCCTTCTGGCCAACTGGGACACAACTTGCGGCTGCGGGTGGCAGATGTGATGCATTCCGGCGGCGAAGTCGCCTGGGTGAAAGCTGATGACTCTTTGAAACATGTGGTGATAGAAATGTCGCAAAGGCCGTTGGGAGCCGCCTGCGTGGTCGGGGATGAGCATCGCATGCTGGGTCTGATCACCGACGGCGATATCCGCCGCGCACTGCGCAACCACGACGATATCCGTCCGCTGCGCGCCTCCGATGTGATGACGGGCTCTCCCGTTCACATTGGGCCCGGCGCACTGGTTCACGAGGCGCTGTGCCTGATGGAGGACCGGCCTTCGCAGATTTACGTGCTTCCTGTCCTCGAAGCAGGGACCTGCGTAGGGTTGCTTCGTCTGCACGATATTTATCAAGCGCGCTCAGTCGATTAGGTCGATCTAAAGTCATCCTGCAAATCTGACGATGTCGAGGAGGTGAGAAGAGCATCTCTCGGTTTCGCCCTATTCGTGATTTCCTCGAATGCGTTTGCGGGAGCCGGAGGCGGCCCCGCGGTCTACGTGATCGGAAATCTGCGGGGCATCTCGCCCGGCGACGAAGGGATGCTGGTTCTTGAAGACGACGAGGCGGTTCTCCGTTCCGGAAAAGTCGTATTGTCGGTTCCTTACAGCGATATCCACAACGTGGAATTGGGCACCAAGGTCCTCCCGCCCACGGGAGTTCCGCTTTATAAAGTCTGGCAACTGCACAAGCGCTTTCTGCCGGGACGCTCCATGCGCCAGATGGTGAACTTCGAGTTCACCGATAAAGATGGCAACGATCAGACGATGACGCTCGAATTCGAAGAGTCCGCAGCGAATGAAACGTTAATCGAGATCGAGACCCGTACCGGCAAACGCAAGCGCGCCACTAATGCGGATCCCTGGTGGGGCGACAGCGCCTGGAAGACCACGCGAAATAAAAATAGCGTCAGTCCCGATACGCTGGGGAATTCGCCGACCAAGTAATACCGGTCGCAGAGAGTCATCTGCGCCGAGCAGTCCCCCGCAGCGTCTATGTTATTCTGAGACCGGTTCTGCGCATCCATGCGTCTTCGTATTCGACTGGCTATCGGCTCGCTGGGGCTGGCCGCCCTCGGCGTGCTGTGGGCGCAAAAACCCTTCCGCGAGTGGCCCGCGATCGAATACGAAAATTTCCCGATCCCTGAAGACGCCAGACGTCCCTCCGAATGGACCCGCGCGCGCCTGCGGTACCCCGACATCACCGGTTACAGCCTCACCGGAAGCGGGCGATTCCAGGGTTTCGCAGGGTACTGGACCATGGATTATCCGCGCTCCGACCGCCATTTGCTGCAGGGCGTCAGGCGCTTGACCCGCATCGATGCGCGATCCGTCGAACAGGTTGTAGAACTGGATGGCGGCGACGACATTTACAACTGGCCGGTGCTTTACGGGGTGGAGGTGGGGCATTGGAACCTGCCGCTCACCCAGGCCCAGCAGCTGCGCGAGTACATCCAGCGCGGCGGCTTCCTGATGGTGGACGATTTCCATGCCAATCAGGAATGGGCCATCTTCATGGACAGCCTGGAGCGGGTTTTCCCCAACAGCCAGGTTGTCGATATCGCCAATGACGATCCCATCTTCCACAGCGTTTACGATTTGAACGATCGCGTGCAGATTCCCGGCGCGCAATACCTCGAATCCGGGCGCACCTACGAAAAGGACGAAAGCGGCAGGCCCGAGCATTGGCGCGCGGTTTACGACGACAAGGGCCGGATCATCGTCGCCATCTGCCACAACATGGACATGGGCGACGCCTGGGAGCATTCGGATAATCCTCTCTACCCCGAGAAGTGGGCGTCGCTGGCGTATCGCATCGCGATGAATTACTTCATCTACGATCTGACGCACTGATCCGTTTAATCCGGCTCTGCTTAAACCCTAAACGAATATGTGTCACCTATAGGCGTCCTTGCGATTGCGGACGTGGATGACTTCGATGGCGTCGTCGCCGCGTCTGCGAAAGACGATGCGCCAGTCGCCGAAGCGGAGGCGGTAGCGCGGCGGGTTGAATCCGTGAAGCTGCTTGACACGCCGGCGCCAGTTTCCAGAAACCTGGCGAGACCCTTGAGCAAACGAAGCGCGGTATCGCGATCTATTGCCCGCTGTCGGCGCGTGCTTCTTCGGAACCAGTGAATGAGCTTGTTCATCTGAACCGGTGCCGCTAGCCCGATTTCACCCTGAGGATTACCGGCTTTCTGGCGAATCGCCTTCGGCCACCTTGCGGAAATCGTCCATAGTGAGGCCGAAGTCAGCCAGGACTGTTTCCATGGGTATGCCGCCGTTGCGTTCCAGGGAGTCGATGCCGGCCTGGATGGCGGCGGATTCTTCCGGTGTGAGCGGTTCGTCGTCGAGGGGAGCCAGCTCAAGCTTGCGGTCGAGCGGAGAGAGCATGCTTTCTAATAGACCGCTCACAGCCGAGAGCTGTTCTTCGGGCAGGCGGTCCAAAAATGCGCGGGCCCGCTGCCGCTCCTGCGTGAGAGTGGATTCCATGCGCATCCTTTCCAGCTATAGTTCCCTCTTGGCGTTGCCGACCCCGGAACGCTCCAGCAGGCTACGAGCACCACGACTAGCGCCACCCTCAGGTATCGGCCGCGGCGAAAACGGCGCGACGCCTCCTTCACTATACCCCGAAATATTGCTTCGCTCGCTTGTCGGATGGCGATGAATTACTTGATCGGCGATCCTGCGAAGAAATTCTCCCCGAGTCGGCAAACTCCGGCAATTTCCGCCCATCGAATCTCCCCTCTTTCGCTCCTTTAGCAGTCGCCCGTCTCTGACCGCTGTGCTATCCTGAAGCCGTTCTTAAAGAGCTTTAATGCGCCTTCGCTCCTTTCTTTGGCTAGTTTTGTGCGCGATCACCGGTTGGGGCGTCCTGCATGCGCAAAGACCCTTCAAAGATTACCCCGGCGTCGAGTATGAAAACTTTCCGCTCCCCCCGGACTGGCAGAAATCCGCCGAATGGACCCGCGCCCGCCTGCGCTACTCGTCGTTCCTCGCGCCCCATGGAGTCCCCGATGGCCAGCGCCGCTGGACTGTCGATTACCCGCGCTCCGATCGCCATCTGCTCGAAGGCATCCGCCGCTTGACCCGCATCGACACCCGTTCGGTCGAGCAAGTCGTCGATCTCGACGGCGAAGATGACGTTTATAACTGGCCGTCGCTCTATGCGGTCGAAGTCGGCTACTGGAAACTCACGGAGCAACAAGCCGTCCAGATGCGGGAATTTCTGCTGCGCGGCGGCTTCCTCATGGTGGACGATTTCCACGGCACCATCGAGTGGAACAACTTCATCGCCGGCATCAATAAAGTCTTTCCTGACAGAGAAATCGTAGATCTTGATAACAAAGACCCCATCTTCCACGTCATATATGACCTGGACGATCGTTTTCAAGTTCCGGGATTGCAGTACGTCTATACCAAGTCCGTGTTCGAATACGATGGCTTCGAGGGCAAGTGGCGCGGCATCTACGACGACAAGGGAAGATTAATGGTTGTCATCTGTCATAATATGGATCTCGGTGACGCCTGGGAGAACTCGGATAACCCCGTGTATCCCGAAAAGTTTGCGGCGTTGGCGTACCGTATCGCAGTGAACTATTGGGTTTATGATTTGACGCACTAAGAAATCATGTTCGAACTGCTCTTCAAGTATCCGCAGGCGGTTTTCTCACGCGGCACCTTCGTGCTGGTGGGGGGATGGCCGCTATGGCTGCTGGCTGCAGCCATTCTGGCGGCTGCTCTGGGGCTAGGCTTCCTGGTGTGGAATCGCGCCCGCTCGGGGCGCTTGGCCGGAGTTCGCTCCGTAGCGGTGTGGTTACTCCAGACGCTGCTGGCCGCGGTGTTGCTGTTAATGCTGTGGCATCCCGCGCTGAGCGTGGCCACGCTCCGCCCCCAGCAGAATATCGTAGCCGTGGTGGTGGATGATTCCTCCAGCATGGCCCTTCCCGATGAGGCTGGTGGATCTACCCGGCGTACCGCCGCTACGAACGTTCTCAACTCCGGACTGCTCAACGCTTTAAAGGAAAAATTTCAAGTTCGTCTTTATCGCCTGGGTGAGCATCTGGATCGCTTTGACAAATTGGAACAACTCAACTCTTCGATCCCTGCTACCCATATAGGCGAAGGCCTCAAGCAGGTGATTGCCGACGCCGCCAGCCTCCCCATCGGAGCCGTGGTCCTCGCGAGCGACGGAGCCGATAATAGCGGCGGTGTGGACCTCGAAACCATCTCTGAAATCCGGCGGCAGCGCATTCCCATCCACACCATAGGATTCGGCAAGCAGCAAGCCGCCCGCGACGTCGAAATCAGCGACGTGCAGGTGCCCGCCCGCGCGCTTCCCGATTCAAGGCTATCCGCCATTGTCAGCTTCCATCAGAATGGCTATGCTGGACAGAAAGCCAAACTCACCGTCAAAGCCGGCGCCAAAATCATGGCGCAGCAGATCGTCACGCTGAAGAAGGACGGTCAGGAACAGAGCGAAACCATCCTGTTCAATGCCGGCCCCGCGGGCGTGAAATCCGTAGAAACGTCCGTCGAGCCTCTCGCCGGCGAGGAAAACACCAAGAACAACCGGGTCACGCGACTGGTCAACGTGGACGCCCGCAAGCCTCGCATCCTCTATCTCGAAGGAGAGCCGCGCTGGGAGTTCAAGTTTCTTCGCCGCGCCGTCGAAGACGACCGCACTATCGACCTGGTAACCATTCTGCGCACCACTCAGAACAAGATTTACCGCCAGGGCATCGCGAATCCCGACGAGCTGAAGGACGGCTTTCCCACCAAAGTGGAAGAGTTGTTTGCCTTCGACGGCATCATTCTCGGCAGTGTGGACGCGCCTTATCTCACACCCGGCCAGCAGACCTTGCTCAAGGATTTTGTGGACCGGCGTGGCGGCGGCCTCCTGTTTCTGGGCGGTAAGGACGCGTTGTCCGACGGCGGGTGGAAGCAATCCGCCGACGTCGAGCTGTTACCTACCATACTTCCCGACCGCAAAGACACTTTCGTCCGCGTGGGCGCGACCGTCGAGTTGACGGCGCCCGGACGGGACAGCCTGATCACGCGCCTGGAAGAAGACCCCGCGAGAAACGTCGAGCGCTGGCAGAAGCTTCCTTACGTCATGAATTTTCAGGACGCCGGTCAGCCCAAACCGGGCGCAGTGGTTTTAGTGGATGCCAAGCCGACCACCGGCGGAAAAGTGCCGCTGCTGGTTACGCAAAACTTCGGCCGCGGCCGCACCGCCATCTTCGCCACCGGCGGAAGCTGGCGCTGGCAGATGCTGCAGCCTGTGGCCGACAAGAGTCACGAGATGTTCTACCAGCAGTTGCTGCGCTGGCTGGTGTCGGACTCGCCGCGCAAGGTCATCACTTCGACTCCTAAGCAGTTGATCTCCGACGATTCTCACGTCACTCTCCGCGCCGAAGTCCGCGACCGCACATATTTACCGGCGTCCGACGCCAAGACCGAAGCCCACATCCTAGGGCCAGACGGCATTGCCGAAGCCGTCGAGATGCGCCCCGACGCCATCGAATCCGGCGTCTATACCGCGGACTGGACCACCCCTAAACCCGGGTCCTATTTAGTTGAAGTGGTGGCCTCGCGGGGAACTGAAGAATTGGGCCGTGATACCATGACTTTCCGCCGCGAAGACGGGGTTGCCGAGAACTTCCGGACCCAGCAAAACCGCGAGCTCCTGGAAAAATTGTCGGCAGAAACCGGGGGCCGGTATTATTCTCCTCAAGACGCGCAAAAATTGGGTAAGGACATCAGTTACTCGGAAGCCGGCATCACGGTGCGCGAAACCCGTGACCTGTGGGACATGCCCATTATCTTCCTGGCACTGCTGGGCCTCCGCGCCGCGGAATGGCTGCTGCGCAGAAAGTGGGGTGTGATTTGAAAAGGTTTTGTTATGGCGCCCTGCTGCTCCTGACAATGAGTGCGTTGCGGGCCGAGACGTTCTATCTCACCATCGCCGGCTTGGGTGGCGAGCCGGAATACGAACAGCGCTTCGCCGGCTGGGCATCGGATCTCGACAAGACTTTCAAAAGCGAGCCGTCCTCGCAGGTGACTACGCTCTCGGGCGCTCAAGCCACGCGCGCAGCCATCCAGACGCGGTTAACCGAACTGGCCAAGCAAACCAAAGCGGACGATCACCTGGTTTTGCTGCTCATCGGCCATGGCAGCTTCGACGAATCGGATTACAAATTCAATATCCCAGGGCCCGATATCACCGCGACGGAGCTTGCTTCGCTGTTGGATAAAATCCCCGCGCAGCAGGTCGTGATCGATATGACCAGCGCCAGCGGCGGCGCCCTTCCCATCCTGCAAAAACCCAAGCGCATCGTGATTACGGCGACCAAAGCCGGCACCGAGAAAAACGCCACAGTATTTCCGCGTTATTTTATCGAAGCCTTGCGGGACCCGGCCGCCGACGCCGATAAAAACGAAGTGATCACCGCGCTAGAAGCGTTCCGCTACGCCGAGGGGAAAACCGCCAAGTTCTACGAGGATCTGAAGCGTCTCGCGACCGAACACGCGCTGCTGGAGGATGCGGGTAAAGGCGAAGGCGTAAAAGCCCCGACGGTAGAAAACGGCGAAGGCCTGCTGGCCGGCCGGTTCGCCTTACTGCACACCGGTTCCGCCGTCGCCATGGCCAAGGACCCCGAGAAACAAAAACTGCTCAAACAGAAAGAGACGCTCGAGGAAAAGATAGACGAACTCAAATACCGCAAGGCGTCCATGCCCGTAGCCGAATATCGCGAACAATTAGGCAAGTTTCTGGTCGATTTAGCCAAGACCCAGGAGGCTCTAGATAAATGAGACGCCGCCAAATCAACGGTCTGCTGTCATTATTTTTCTTGTCGTTTCCGGTGTTGGCGCAAGCTCCCGCCACTCCCGCTGACGCGCTTTCCTGCGAAGCGTTGCGGCACAAAGGCGACCCAGGCGTCCGCGCCTGCTACCAGCGCCTGACTCGTGCGACTGATCCCGCTGTCCAAGCCGAGGGCTTCTGGGGCATAAACGATTTCCGCGCCGCCAACGACGCCTTCCGCGCCGCAGTCAAACTTCGCGCCAAAGATCCGGCGCCCCGGGTGCGCTGGGGCCGCATGTATCTGGAGCACTGGCAGCCTTCCGAAGCTCGCGACCTCTTTAAAGAAGCCGTCGAGATAAAAGAAGACTACGCGCCCGCGCTATTGGGCCTGGCGCTGGTCGCCGGCGAGCAATTCGAAGGCGAGGCCATTAAGAACGCCGAAAAAGCTTTGAAGGCCGATCCCAAGCTTTACGAAGCTCACGAAGTAATCGCCCGCGTGCACCTCGAAGATGGCAGCGCCCCGAAAGCCTCCGAGGCCGCCCACAAAGCGTTGGATGTTTATCCGGAAGCGCTCGACGCCATGGCGGTGCTGGGAACCATCGACCTGCTGGACGACAAGACCAACTCATCGTGGATGACCCGCGTCCTCGCGATCAATCCGCACTACGGCCATGCCTACGCCCTTGCCGGGCACTTCTTCATCATCAACCGTCGTTACGAGGAAGGCATCGCCCAATACCGCAAAGCTCTGGAACTTGATTCGAGCCTGAATGACGCCCGCTCGGACATGGGCGTCAATATGATGCGCCTGGGTCTCGAAGATGAAGCCCGCAAGCAACTGGAACAGGCCTATAACGCCGGCTATCAGAATCCGGAGACCGTCAACTCGCTGCGCCTGCTCGATAGCTATAAGAACTACGAAACCTTCCGCACCCCCACCACGATACTCCGCCTGCACAAAAAAGAAGCCGCGCTGCTGCGCCCGTATTTCCAAGCCGAATTCGAACGCGCCCTGACTACCTACGAAAAGAAGTACAAGTACAAGCTGACGCGTCCGGTCCAGATCGAAGCCTATCCCGACCACGAAGACTTCGCCGTCCGCACGTTGGGGATGCCGGGATTAGGCGCGTTAGGCGTCACCTTCGGTTACGTGGTTGCCATGGATTCGCCCAGCGCGCGCAAGCCCGGCCAATGGCATTGGGCGAGCACCATGTGGCACGAGCTAAGCCACGTTTACGCGTTAGAGATGACTAATCATCGCGTTCCCCGCTGGTTCACCGAAGGGCTCGCGGTCTATGAAGAAACCGCCGCCGCGCCGGATTGGGGCGATCGCCTCGACCCCGGCGCCATCAACGCTGTTAAAGGGAAGAAGCTTCTGCCCATCGCCGATCTCGATCGCGGCTTCATGCATCCGACGTATGGCGAACAAGTCACCGTCTCGTATTTCCAGGGAGGCAAGATCTGTAGCTACATCGCCGAAAAATGGAACTACGACAAGCTGATCGCCATGCTCCACGATTTCGGCAATAAGATGACCACGCCCGAGGTCATCGAAAAAGAATTGCAGATGAAGCCAGAGGAGTTCGACAAGCAATTCCTTGCGTGGCTCGAGCCTCAAACCCAGAAGACTGTGGACAATTACGACGAATGGCGCAAGCGCGTGCGCACCCTTTCCGGCCTGGTGAAAGAAAAGAAGTGGGACGAGGCCATCAAAGAAGGCGAAGCCATCCGCGATATGTATACCGAGTACGTCGAAATGGGCAGCGTTTATCAGTTCCTCTCGCAGGCCTGGCTGGCCAAGGGCGACAAAGCCAAAGCTACTGCAGAACTGGAACTCTACTCAAAGATCGGCGGCCGCGATCCCGAATCGCTCAAGCAGCTTTCAGAACTCTTAGCGGAACAGGGCCGCAAGAAAGAAGCCGCGGCCGCCCTGGAGCGCCTGAACTTGATTTATCTCGCCGACGACCAGGCTCATAGCCGCCTCGGCGCACTGAGTCTCGATCTCGGCCATCCCAAGATCGCCGTCCGCGAATATCAAGCGGTGCTGGATCTGAAGCCCGTAGATCCCGCCGCCGCGCATCTCGGCCTCGCGAACGCTTACAAAGCCGAAAATCGTTTGAACGAAGCGCGCGATGAAGTGATCTCAGCGCTCGAAGCCGCACCCGGCTATAAACCGGCGCAAAAACTTTTGTTAGAACTGAGTGGGAAAGAATAAAACCGAATGTCCACACCCGCAGAGAACATGACTGACGCCGCCGGTTTGCAGGACCGTATCGCGCGTTTCCAGAAGGCCCAGGAGGCCATCGTTTCCCAGGTTCGCAGGGTGATCGTGGGACAGGAAGAGGTGATCGATCAGGTGATGGTCGCGCTGTTTGTCGGCGGACATTGTTTGATCACCGGCTTGCCGGGAACCGCCAAGACGCTGTTGGTTCGAACGCTGGCGCAGGCGTTGGGTCTGGAATTCCGCCGTATTCAATTTACTCCCGACCTGATGCCTTCGGACATCACCGGCTCGGAGATCCTGCAGGAGGACCCGGGGACGCGCCAGCGCGTGTTCCGCTTCATCCCGGGGCCGGTGTTCGGCAACATCCTGCTGGCCGACGAGATCAACCGCACGCCGCCCAAGACCCAGTCGGCCCTGCTCCAGGCCATGCAGGAATACCAGGTCACCGTGGCCGGAGAGTCCCGGCCGCTGCCGCTGCCCTTCTTCGTGCTGGCCACGCA
>JANXXL010000331.1 GCA_025350625.1 Bryobacterales bacterium
TTTTTCGTGGGCCCGCAGCGCGAGCCCGCGAGCCGTTTCCTCCACCAGATCGCGCAAATTGAAAGAAACCGGGTCCAACTCCAGCCGCCCCGCTTCGATCTTCGAGAAATCCAGAATATCGTTGATTACGGCAAGCATCGAATCTGCCGAGGACTTAACGGTATTGAGGTAATCCCGCTGTTCGTCGTTCAAGTCGGTGTCGAGGACCAGTTCGGTCATTCCCATCACGCCGTTCATCGGAGTGCGGATCTCGTGGCTCATGTTGGCAAGAAACTCGCTCTTGGCGCGGCTGGCAGCCTCGGCCTTTTCTTTGGCGACCAGCAGCAGGGCATTGGACTTCACCAGCTCTTCCGTTCGGGCGGCCACGGTTTGTTCCAGTTTATGGTGATTCTGCAAAAGCTCTTCATCGCGATGCTGAATTTCACCCAGCATCTGGTTGAAGGTGTCGGTGAGCTGCCCCAGATCGTCGTCTGATTGTTTTACCGCGCGGGCTCCATAATTCTTGCCGGCCGAGACCAATCGGGCCACCGCCGCCAGATGCGCGATGGGCTCGAGAATGGGCCGCTGCAATCGCGAGGAAAGAACCACCGCCAAAAGAGACGCTCCTATGACGATTAAAAGAACCATCCATAGAAAGTGTTGGAGCTTGCCGTCCAGCTCTCCTAAGTCGGATTCGAGCATAACCGTCCCGATTTTTTGGGTTCCGTTCAGGATGCTCTTAGACACGTGGACACTGTGGGGAGCGATCCAGCTGCGATCGCCCTGAGGCGCGGGTATGGCTTCCGCCGGTCCCGCCGCGCGGCGGTAGATTGCCATCGGCTTTCCGTCCGCCGAATAAAGGAAAGCAGTGGTGATGTGCTGGTTGAGATGCAGCGAGGCCAGCAGCTCCCGGGCAGCCTCCGCATCGCTGAAGGTTAAGGCCGCAGTACTGTTGGCGCTGAAGATGTCCGCCAGCACCCCCAAATCGCGGCGCAGCCCCTCGCGACCGACGATCTGTTCGTCAATGAGAAGCGATCCGCTGGCCACCAGCATGGCGGTGATGCCTACGATCATGCTGGTCCACTGGAGTTTCTGGGCGACCGGAAGATTTCTGTAGTAGGCGGGCAACTTCACGGTTGCCTCCTTACGATTTCCGCCAGACTGAGCAGCTTCGAGCTGATGCGCAGGCGGGTGTGCTCGGCCACATCCGCAGCCACTTGAATGCGCACACGCGTGCCCTCAAGCTTGAAGCCAATGATGCCGCCGAGAGCCGTGAAATCGTCGATTTCTCCCACCGTCAGCACGGGGGCGCCTCTGAGCGCATCGAGAAGAGCGCGGGTTCGCTTCCTCTCCGAAGCGCAGATAAAGACAATCTGACACCGGCTGGCCTGTTGCGTGTCCGGCACCGAGCGCACCGCAAAAGCCCGGTCTCCGATTTTCTTGCCGCGCACCGTATCGTCGAGCGCTAAACCGAAGGGACTTTGGCCGACGATGCAGATCCCAATCGGTTCCTGCGGGCTCGGGAAAGTGCCCGCCGGCCATTCGACAAACTTGGCGAAGTTGTAGAGAAAAGCCGCTTTTATCTGATACTCGTCGAATCCCGTCTCCTGCGCGCGCAAGGGGAGCGCGGCGCTCAAAAGCAGGATCAGAATGAGGAGGCGAGTCATGTCCATTAGGCTTCAAAATCGCCAGGTCAACTTTGCGAAAACACTGCGCTGATCCGACATATCATCGATAAAATGAACTTTGGGAAATTCCACATGCCTGGGCTGCAGAAGGTTCTGTCCCACAAGGCTAAATTCCAAAAACTCTCCCATCCGCCACCCGAATCGGGTGTCCAGCCGGATATAGCCAGGGATGTCTCCCGCGGCCAATCGACCGGTATAGCCAACGGTTTGATCCCATTCAAAACTGCGCCACAGATTGATAAAGGAGCGGACCTGATAGCTCCGCCGGGGTGAGTACCCGGGCGTCTGCTGGATGGCGGGATCGTGGCTCGAAGCATTGCGGCTCACCGACATGTTCAACATGGTTAATCCGGGACTGAGTCGCCAGCGATTCGTCACATTCCAGTTGGCAAAGGCCTCGGCCCCATAATTTCGCGCATGAGCCTTGTAATCGAAGACCAAAGGAATCACCAGGTGAGGAGGCGCCGGGCTGAACGCAAAGAACGGAACTCCTGGCTCGGTGGTTTCGAGATGCTTGTAAAAGCTCAGAAAGCCAGTTACGTCGAGCGACAGCCCACGATTGATTTGCGTGCGATAGCCGGTTTCGAAGTCGCGAAGCTGCTCTACTTTCGCGTTGGGGTTCCCGAAGACCGTTACCAACCCCAAAGCAGCTTGCGGAAGCGGCACCACTGCACTGATAACCTCTAGTCCACTATCGATATTGGACGGCTGCCGAATGGCTTTCGCCGCGGAGGCCCAGACCGTATGGTGGAGATTCGGCGCCCACACCAACTGGGCGCTGGGTTCGCTTTCATAGCCGGTGTAAGCGTTATGCTCAAACTTAGAACCCAGGGTCAGCGACAAGGTTTTGCTGAGCGAAATTTCGTCCTGCGCAAAAGCGCTGTAAAGCGCATCGGTCCGCTCGAGCGGATTCAGCGTAGTTGCGTTGTTGCCGGCAAAACGGTTGAACGCCACCCGATAGCTTAATCCCCAAACCAGATCGTTGCGGCTGCCGAGGTGCAGATGGTGCTCAAAGTCGATGTTGCCGACCCGCGACCAGTCGTGAACTTCATTGCCGAATACCTGACTCTTTTCAAAGGAGGCTTGGAGAGACACATCCGACCCGTTTAAGAAGGTGTGAGTCAAACGGCCTAAGATGCTGCCGCCGTAATCCCCAATGGGGGCGGTATAGGTTCCCGTGACCGTCGGCGTCTCTGGGAGAACTCCGGTCAGGGTCTCTCTTCCGTCAGCGCGGCGGATTTCGCCCTCGACGGTGAGCGCATCCCGCTGCGAAAGATCCCAGTCTGCGCGAAATCCCCCTTGCGCGAGGCGCCGCGCGTCGGCGGGTGGCAAGGAGTTGGCGGCATCGGAATTTCCCAGATTGGAATATCTTCCAAAAACCCGGTAGTTGCCGCTTTTGCCGGCTTGGCCCCCGAACTGGAGCAGTCCTTCGGCCTGCTGCTTCGACCCCCCGCCGGCCGAGATCAAGCCGCCCGCTGTCGCCTTGGCGCTTTTCGTGATGATGTTGATCACGCCATTCATGGCATTCGCGCCCCACACCGTTCCGCCCGGGCCGCGAATGACTTCGATGCGCTCGATGTCTTCGAGAGGCACATCCTGCGCATACCAGAGCACGCCCGAGTAAACCGGGTGATAAACGCTGCGGCCATCGATCAGGACCAGCACTTTATTGGCATACAGGTCGTTAAAACCGCGGATGCTGACGGCCCAGTCGCTGTGGTCGACTCGGGCGACATTCACTCCGGGGACCATACGCAGCAGATCCGGGATATTGGTGGCACCCGAACGGCGGATGTCTTCTTGAGTAATCACGAAGATCGCCGCGCCGGTCTTCGCGAGCTTTTGCTCTTTCTTTGAGACCGAAGTGACCTCCACGTTCATCAGGTCTTCCAGGCTGAACTGGGTGAGATCGCGCGGAGCGGCAGTTTGAGCCGAGGCCGGAATTGCGAATCCCGAGCTGAGCGCCAGGCTGACAGCTATTCCCGCACGAAGAACGGCTCGATATACTCCGCCCCGGCGGGGGTCGAGGGCCTTCGACATAGGGCCCTTATCGGCCGTCTAGGGTCGAATCAAGAATTACGATAGTAGCTTAAAGAGCCGCCGGTTCGCGTGAAGTTTTTGGGCGGAATAACCTAAGACTGGTGGAGAGTCAGTCGATATGGCCGTATTCAGTACCCGCGAGCGAGACAGCAGGCTGCGCTAAGCGTCCACGGCTTCTAGTGCCTTGGCAGCGTAGGTGCGGTCGACGTAATCGTTCAGAATCGTAAGGAATTCCTCGACAATTCGATCGCCGCGCAGGGTGCACTTGAGCTTTCCATCCACATATACGGGCGCTACCGGCTCCTCGAAGGTGCCGGGCAAGGAGATCCCGATATTCGAGTGCTTCGACTCGCCTGGGCCATTCACTACGCAGCCCATGACGGCGACTTTCATTTCCTCGACACCGGAATACCGCGCGCCCCACACCGGCATCTGGGTGCGCAGGTAGGTCTGGATCTGATCCGCCATGTCCTGAAAGAAGGTGCTGGTGGTGCGCCCGCAGCCCGGACAGGCGGTCACCTGCGGCGTGAAGCTGCGCAGCTCGAGCGCCTGCAGAATCTGCTGGCACACGATGACTTCATCGGTGCGGTCGCCATTCGGCAGCGGCGTGAGCGAGGCGCGGATGGTGTCGCCAATGCCTTCCTGCAGCAACACACCAATACCTGCGGTCGATGCGACAATGCCCTTGGAACCGAGACCAGCTTCCGTCAATCCTACGTGCAACGCGTAATCGCATTCCGCCGCCAGCATGCGGTAGACGCGGATCAGATCCTGCACGCCGCTCACCTTCGCGCTCAAAATGATCTGGTCTCGCCTGAGGCCATACTGTTCGGCAGCCTGGGCGGATTCGAGGGCACTTCGAACGATAGCCTGGAGTGTAACGGTGCGGGCATCCAAAGGCTCCGCCAGCAGATTGTTCTCATCCATCATGCGCGTGAGCAGCGCGGAATCGAGCGACCCCCAATTGACGCCGATACGCACCGGGCGGTCATATTCGACCGCCGCTTCGATCATAATGCGGAAGTTATCGTCGTGCTTCTTACCGATATTCACGTTCCCGGGATTGATGCGGTACTTGGCCAGCGCCCGCGCCATCTCGGGATACTTCTTGAGCAGCAAATGGCCGTTATAGTGGAAATCGCCGATGATAGGAACGCGCACCCCGAATTTATTCAGCGTCTCTACGATCTTCGGAACCGCACGGGCGGCCTCGTCGGTATTCACCGTAACCCGCACCAGCTCGGAGCCGGCTTGCGCCAGCGCCATCGTCTGGTTGACCGTCGACACCACGTCGGCGGTGTCGGTATTGGTCATGGATTGCACCACGATGGGGTGCCCTCCCCCAACTTTTACCTTCCCGACGCTGACCGCGGCCGAATGACGGCGTGGCTGTGATGCCATGAAACCTCCGCTCAAAACCCTGTGAAATTACATTGTAGCGTGCTAAGCTTTTTGGGAAGTGGTGCCTGTGATTCGATGCTCGGTGCGGTGGTCTAGGATAGCGGTCGCGTTCGCGGCGGCCGGCGCACTTTTCGCGCAGGATTCAGGAGCGAATTCACCGGCAGCTTTGCAGGATAGCGCCGCCCGGCGCACCGTCGAATGGACCACGCTCGAATCCAATCTGGAGCTGCGGCTGGCGCGCCTCTTGCCCTGCGATGCGCGAGTGCGCGCTGCCATCGAAGAAGTCAGCCGCGCCGCCGATGCCCGCACGGTTGCGCGCACCAGCTATTGGACCTCGATTTCGCTGCGGTCCAAAGCGCAGGTCGAAACCATTCGCGGAATGCTGGCAGAAGAGGAAGGGCGGGCTGGAGATTGGTCCAAGGATTTGGCCGATGCGCAGGTAGACGTAGCGACAACCAGCGCCCAAGCCGCCTCCCTGGGGCCCAGCATACGTCAGCTTCCGGCCCTGGCCGCCCCCCAAAAAAATCTGGAAGCCATCGCCCAGATATATCGTGTGATCGAGGCGCAAAGCAGCGAGCGCGCCAACGGCACGGGGCAGTTGGCGGGCGATCTCCGCGAACTCTTGAAGGCCGGTCAAGCGCGGCAGGCGACCATTGAAAACCAGCTGAAAGCCGCCGGCGCAGAAGGACAGTTATGGAGCGCCTATTATGCCGCGCGGGAAGCACGCGCGCAGGTTGAATGTTCCATCACCAGTCCGGCGCAAGCTCCGCTGCGTGCGACGCCGCCTGCGCCCAGGAAAGCCCCATGAGGCCGGTAACGGCGGGCTTGCTGCTAGGCGGGTTGGCCTTCGCTCAATCTTCCCTCGAAAGCCGCGAGGCATTGCAGGAAGCCTATCAAAACTGGCGTCAGACCGACCCTACGCTCGAGCGCGACGCCACCTCCGCGGTTGCGACCCTGGGCGCCCGCGCCGACAAAGTCTCTGCCGAAGGCGCAAAGTATTTCGCCCTTCGCAAATCCTATCTGGAGAATCTCGCGAAGGATGCAGGCCGGAAAGCTTCGGGCCTCGAAGCGGTAAATATCGCGCCGGATGCCGCGAACGGCATCGAAGGCCACCTCAACGCGCAACGTACCATTCTCGAATCCGGCATTCAGACCATCGGGCGCGGCCCCGACCGCGGCATCCAGCAATTACTGCAAGCCTACGAGCGTGAGCGGGCCGCGTTAACCGCTATCAGCACGGCCATGAAAGACAGCCCGGCAATCCAGCAGGCGTTGGTCGAGGGCGCGACCAGCGCGGAACTGAAGCGGGCGCAAGTTTTGGAAAGTTACCAGAGACTGGCGGCAAGTTTCGAGCAGTCGGCGCAGCTGGCCGAACAAGCCGGCGCTGCCTGGACCAATTACTACCGGGCGCTGTCTAGTGCGGCCCGCAGTGCGCCGGCGCCGGTGACTTCGCTCGCCCCCGTTCGTCCGCCGAGCGCCCCGGAGCCGGCTACGGCAGCTCCCGCCGCGGCACGAAGCATTCCGGCGATTCCGTTGTCGCGCTACGTCGGCTCGTGGAATTTTCCTTCCGCAGGCGGGCTTTACCATGGCGCACAGCCGCAAACGGTCGAGATGGAAGTGCGCGAAGGCAATGGCCGGTCGAGCGGAGTGCTCTCCGCCCGCTTCAAGCTCCCGCCCGGCGTCGCCGGCGATCCTTTAGTGAAGTTCTCGTTCGAAGGTCCCTTTGAAAACTCGCGAACGCAGAAGTTCGTGGTCACCACCAGTAACGGAGCGCGCGGAGTCATTGAACTGATTCCCGGCCCGGCCTTCAATCTGCTCGAAGTGAACTTCAGCACCTACGATAAACCGGGCATGGTCCGCGCAGGCAATTTTCTGCTGGTGAAGAAGTAGCGGCGAACGTTTTCCCGACCGCGCGGGGCGGCTGGGACGACACTTACAACCGCCTCCAGCGCGAGACAGGCGTTTGGTCCCCGAAAAAGCCTGACAAAAGGACCCTACGGATCAAAAGTTACTACCCTAGCGAGACAAAGTGCAGCGAACTCCATGCGACGATGGACATATTCGGAGCAAAATTGTCATGGATAAATGTGCCTTGTGCGGCGCCGAGACGCACTCTATCACGGCGATGTACCGATATGCCTGGATTGCTCAATGACGCGCGATAAGGCGCTGGAGCAAGCGGACCGGTTCAGAATACCCGATCCGCGCCCTCACAACAGGACCAGTTCTACCACATAATCTTCAACGCGAACTGAATATCCCTCGGCAGTGTCACCAGGCTTTGCAGACCGCCTGCGTTAGCGGAAGCTCCACTCGCCAAGAAGATCTGGGCATTGCCGGAGCCATTAAAGGGCAACGGCGGGGCAAAGTTCGCGTGATTAAAGATGTTGAAAAACTCCGCCCGGAATTGCACGTTGAAGGCCTCCGAGATCTTCTTCACACCGAAGTTCTTAATTAACGAGAAATCCACGTTGGTGAGCGGGGGTCCATCAATGCTATTGCGGCCGGCATTGCCAAGCAGATTCGCACAGGTGCCGGGGAATTGGGGATTCGCCAGCGTTCCGCTGCCTACGAAAGGCCTGCATCTTGCAGCGATTTCCGGAGTGGCCTGCGGCAGCGTGAAGCAACTGTAGTTCAGGTACCCGAGGAAAACCCCGCCGGGATTGCTCTTGAAGTTATGGTTCACGGGGTCGCATCCGGGTTTGACACTCGGAATGGAGAAAACGTCGGAGCCGACGTTCTGGATCCCCAGCGGGTCGGGACCGATAAGAGGAGTAGTGGGAACCCCGCTATTGAGTTTTACAATTCCGCCCAACTGCCATCCGCCCACAACGGCTGCCAAACCTTTATGGAGATGCGATCCGGGCAACTGCCAGGTACCGTTGACGGAAGCGGAATGGGTAACGTTGAAGTCCGCCGGGGCGTGACTGATCGAGGGGGCGAACCAGAACCAACTGGTGACGGAATTCGAAAAAGTGTCGCCGGCGACCGTGGCCGAGGAGTCATCCGTCGCCTTGCTCCAGGTGTAAGAACCACCGAATTGGAAGCCGTGGCTAAACCTCTTCTGCACACTCAGCAAAAGGCCAGCGTACTCGGAACTCGCGTTATAGAATATTTCCCTGATACCTCCGAAGTTCGGGTTGACCCTCAGGTCCGCGCCGGTGGGATTCAATGGCCACAGGTAACCCGCGGAGGTCTGCGTGGGGATGACCATATCGCCATCGTCGCCGCGGAACATCATGTGGACGCCATGGGATCCGATATAACCCGCCGACGCCGTCAGCGTGGAGGTAATTTGGTGTTGGATGTTGAAATTCCACTGCTCGATGTAATTCCGGCGGGGGTTGGGTTCCTGAAACGCGCCGAGTAACGAGCCTGCTCCCAGGTGCGAATACGCACTGTTTGGACTCAAGGGGTC
>JANXXL010000019.1 GCA_025350625.1 Bryobacterales bacterium
CTTAGAAGCGCAAAGGCCGATTCCGGCGGCGCCAATCGAAAGCGAAACCCGGCGGACTTGGCCACCGGAAGCGAGTCCGTTTTGCGCGAGTTACTCACAAGATTAGCTTCAGCGCCAATTGTCCAATCCGCGGATCAGTCGCGGAGCGAATGCTGCCGAAGCCCGCGCCACTCACCGAGTTGTTTGGGTTATTGAAATTAGCCCGGTTCAAGGAATTGAAGAATTCGGCTCGAAATTGAAGCTGCAGCCGTTCGCGCACTCGGATGGTTTTGAAGAATCCCACATCGACATTCGCCAAACCGGGCCCGCGCAGCAGAGCCTTGCCGGCGTTGCCAAAACCACCCGCGGCCGGCAAGGCGAAAGAGGCGGTATTCAAATAGTTCACGCAAGGTGCAGCCGACCCGCAGGCGCCGGCACCATACGGAACTCCCGATATGACGGCGCGATCACGCCCCAAGCCCGTTTGGGATTGGTCCTTGCCGGCCTGAATCGTGAGCGGTATGCCGGATTGCACTGTGATCAGTCCCGTCACCTCCCATCCACCCGCGACTTGCCGCAGGATGGAGTTAGCTTGGCCCAGCTCGGGCAGCTTCCACACGAAAGTGCCGCTGAAACGCTGCCTCACGTCGAAATCGGACGGACCGCGGTCCATCATATCCGCGTTCTGGAAATACACCGGCAAGACGAACGACTGACTGTCCATGGGGCCCTGGGCGCCCCAATTGAATGGCATATTGTCTGTGCTCTTCGACCAGGTGTAATTCGCCCGCGCAGTAAAGCCGCGGCTGAAGCGCTTTTCCACTGTCACCTGCATCGAGTGGTAGCGGGAAACGCCCGACTGACTGGCGAGCGAAATGTATTGGTAACCCTGGAAGACGCGGCGTTGGTCGGTGGAGAGTTTGCTGCCGGCAGAGTAGACCGCCGGATTGAGCTCTTCCGATCTTTCCAAATGGTTCGAGCGGGAACCAACGTAGGCCACGCGCGCCAGCCAGTCCTTCGGTAATTGGCGCTCGACGGCCAGGTTCCAGTTATAGATGGACGGCGTGTTGTACACGCCTCTGGGATCCAGCGCGATCACCAGGACGGGCGCCTGGAATGGCGTATCCTTGGCCGGCGGGAACGAGGCGGGAAACGGGCTCTGTATACCGATCAGCGGGTTGCTGAAGGGCCCTGGCGGCGGAGTCAGTGTCAGTTGCGGGCTAAACGGCGTTACGTCGGCAAAACGGGCGTTAAAGAACGCGCTTTGCCGCGTGTCCCAAAAGATTCCCGATCCTCCGCGGATGCTGGTCTTGCCGTCGCCGAACAGGTCGTATGCGAAGCCGAAGCGAGGCGCAAAGTTCTTGTAATTGGCATTCACCCCGCTCTGCGGAACACCCGGATCGCCGCTGAAGAACAGACCGGGCGGCGCTTTTGTAAACTGCGGCGACTTCTGACCCGCATAGTAATCCTGCGGCCGGAACTGCTCTACTCGTCCGTAAACGTCACGCCACGGGAAGTAGGGTTCCCAACGCAAACCCAGATTGAACGTCAGCCGGCGGCTGGCCCGGAAATCATCCTGAAGGTAGAAACCGATCGACTGATTGCGGGCATTTCTGGCCTCGCCGGCGCCCTGGCGATAACTCTGCAACTTGCCGAGGAAGAAGCTGGCCAAGGCATAGTTAGTGACGTCGGATGTAAAACCATAAGTGCCAAATTCATTGAACAGGTTGTCTTCCTCATCCAAACGGCCCAGCTCGCCGCGAAATCCGAGCGAGATGGCGTGCCGGCCGGTGGTCCAACGGAGATCGTCGGAGAGGGACCAGGTGCTGCGCGGCCAGCGGGAGTTCGTATTGGAGCCAACGCTGAAGAAGCCTGCAATGGAGACGCTTTCGATTGCCTTATACGCCGTTGGCTGCCAGATATTGACGCCAAAATCGCTGACGGCCGGAACGCCCTGCGGCACGATACGCTTATTGTGCTCGCTAAGAAAACCCAGCCTGAAATCGTTCAGCAGGTTCGGGCGGAAGATGTGGGTCTCCTGCACCATCGCGTTCTGCATGAAGAAATCCACGCTATCCACATAGGCAACCGCGAATTTCGGATACCCTTCTCGCGCCACTCGGCGAGCAGGGTGTTGAACGGGTTGATGCCCGGACCGTAGGATTCGCCGCCGAGCCC
>JANXXL010000095.1 GCA_025350625.1 Bryobacterales bacterium
AGCCGCGACCGTCAGGGAGCGGTAAAAGCAGCACGGCCATCGCCGGAAGCCAGAACAACAACTGCCCCGGAATAGACCAGTAGCCGAATATACCCGCCAACGCCAAACCGGCAACCAAAGCCCCCGGCCACATCCACCGGCGGCCCAGCATCGCCACCAATAGCACCGCGAATCCCAGCGTGGCCAATCCCCCCGTGGCGGCAAGCGGCTTCGCCCAGACACCGAAAGTCTCCAGTAGAGAAACAGCCCAGCGCGACGGGGTGCGCGCCATGATCCACTCGGCAATCGTGTCGGTCCACAACGCCAGGCCAAACAAATACGAGCCGGCGTAATGAAAGGCGAGCCCGGTAAGCGTCGCCATCGAGGAGCGCAAGCGCAACTTATCTACGCCCTCCACAGATGGCGCGCAATCGGAATCGCCATCGAGCGCGCCGTAATCCAATACTTCCGCACTGGAGAAACCACCGCGCGCTGATGGAACACGTTGTAGTCGGACGCTTCGATGCGCGACAGAATCTGGCGGTACACATCCGAGGCAACCTTCACCGCGAAGCGCCCGCGTGAATCGAGCAGCGCGATCCCCGGCTCCGCCTGCGCGTAGTAGGCACGGGCCCGAGCCGCCTCAAACCGCATCAGTTCGCGAAAGGAATCGTTGCGCACGCGCCGCCGCAGGTCGTATTCGGAGTAGCCGAACCGCTCCATCTCATCGGCCGGCAGATAGATCCGGCCGCGTTCCAGGTCTTCCCCTACATCGCGCAGGATGTTGGTGAGCTGCATAGCAATCCCAAGGTCAATCGCATACGTAAGCGCCGGTTCGCGGAAGCCGATAATGTGCGACATCATCAGCCCCACCACCGACGCTACGCGATAACAGAACTGCCGCAAATCGGCGAAGGTGGCATATCGCGCGCCATCCAGATCCATGCGCATGCCTTCGATCAGATCCAGCGGATACCCGCTCGGAATCGAATAGCGCCGCAAGGTGTCCATAAATACAAGTAACACCGGATGCGAAGGACGCTCGCCGGCAAGGGCAGCATGCAACATCACTGCCCACCGCTCCAGGTCTTCCCTGCCCTGTTCCACGTCCGCGCATTCATCCACCAGATCGTCGGTGTAGCGGCAAAACCAATACACAGCGTGCGCGGCACGGGCCAAATCCGGCGGGAACCAGCGCGCCGCAAAAAAGAAGCTCTTCGATCCGTTCGCCGTTACCACTGCGGCCTCGGAGTACAGTTTCGCGAGATCTTCTACAGCGGGAGTCGTTCGCAAATCAGATTCTCCGCAATCTTGGCTGAGGAAAGCACGCCTGGAACCCCGGCGCCGGGATGCGTACCCGCTCCCACAAAGTATAGATTATCGAAATCCTCGGAGAGGTTGTGCGGTCGGAACCAGGCCGATTGGCGCAACACCGGCTCGAATGAAAAACCCGCGCCCGCATAGCTATTCAGTGTAGTCTCAAAATCGAGCGGAGTGAACAGGCGCTCGGTTAGCAGATGACTCGAAAGCCCCGGCAGATACCGGTCTTCCAGAAATTTCATGATCCGGTCGCGAAACGGACTGGCCTGTACGGTCCAATCGATACCGCTCTGCTGGTTCGGAACCGGAATCAAAGCATAGAAGCAATCGCAGCCGGGCGGCGCCATGGACGGATCGGTCCGCGAGGGCCGGTGCAGATACAGCGAGAAGTCTTCCCCCAGCACCTTCTTATTGAAAATGTCGTCCAGCAGTTCGCGGTAGCGCTCGCCAAGAATAATCGTGTGGTGCTGAACGTCCGGATATTGTTTAGACGTCCCGAAATAGAGGACGAACAACGACATGCTGTAGCGCAGCGATTCCAGGTGCGCGTCGGTGTTCTTGCGCCGCACCGCACCGGGCAGAAGCTTTCGATAGGTATTCGCGATATCGGCATTGCTCACCACTGCATCCACCGGGATCAATTCACCGCTGGAAGTTTCCACGCCACACACTCTCCCGCCGCACGTATGGATCTGGTGGACCGGCGTGGAAAGCCGTATGGTCCCGCCCAGCCGCTCAAATAGCGCCGCCAGTTCCCGCACCAGTGCTCCGGTTCCACCCAGCACGTAATGCACGCCCCATTGCCGCTCCAGATGATGGATCAACGCGTAAATCGACGTCGTCTGAAACGGATTTCCGCCAACCAATAAAGGATGGAAGCTGAACACCCTTCGCAGGAAGGGATCTTTGATGTACTTCGCCACGAAGCCATACACCGTACGGTAGGATTGCAGCTTGATGAGATCCGGAGCCACCTTAATCATGTCGGTGAACGCCAAAAACGGCCGGTCGGCAAGTTCGACAAAGCCCTTCTGAAAAATGGCCTCCGCGTGCTTGAGCATGTTGCGGTAACCCGGCACTTCCCCAGGCGCGAAGGCTTCGATCCGGCGCTCGGTCTCAGCCGCGTCTCCGTTGTATTGGAACCACCGGCCGTCGTGAAACTCAATGCGGTAGAAGGGATCCACCGGGACGATCTTCAAGTGATCGGCCGTGGCTTCTCCGCCCGCGCTGAACAGCTCATCGATCAGAAACGGAGCCGTGATCACCGTCGGTCCGGCGTCGAAAGTGAAGCCGTCCTGTTGGTAAACGTAGGCCCTGCCTCCCGGCTTGTCGCGCGCCTCCAGTAGCACAACGCGGTAACCGCGGGCCTGAAGGCGAATCGCCCCGGCAAGGCCGCCAAAACCACTACCGATGACTACGATTGTCTTGGCAGGTCCTGTCATGCAGATAATCGACTAACTCCTCCAGCCCATGGCTGCGGCTTCCGAACTGGCGCAGACAACACCGTGCCGATTCCAATTGCGCGACCACCGGTTCCGCGTCGCACTGCTCTCCGTCCAGAAGATCGTCCGCCATCTGATAGGCGATCCCAAAGCGCCGTCCAAATGCAAGCAGAGCTTCCTCTTCACGGGCGGAGAAACCGGAAAGCAGTAGTCCTGCGCGAATCGAAAGGACGAACAGCGGCACCGTCTTTAATTCCGTCATCAACGCGCGGCTTCGTTCCCGCTCGCTGCCGCAAAGCGCCAGATCGAGAGACTGCCCGGTGATAAGGCCGCCCACATCAAGCACCTTCAATAAGTGTGTTTGGAACTCAATGTAACTGGCACGCTCAGCGCCTGTCCCGTCAATTTCGGTTAACGACCGGGCAGCCAGCGCAACCAGGCCGAACGCTGCCAGAATCGCCGTCGCCTCACCGAATCGGACATGAACAGTCGGGCGGTCCCGGCGCACTTGTTCATTGTCCATGCAGGGCAGATCGTCAACAATCAGCGAAGCACAGTGCAGCAATTCCACACTCGCACCTGCCCGCAGGTTGGCACACCGTTTGAGGCCGCCGCCCATCAGTCGTCCGGTCCGAATCGCCAACAGAGGCCTGATACGCTGCCCCGAGCCCAGCACCGCATAGCGCATCGCTTCGGCTACCGGACCGCCATCGGATGCGCTCTGCTTAAGCATCGTGCAAAGCTGATTATCAATCAGCTGGCGATCACTCGGCAGTTCAGAGTACAGAGCGGGACTGGTCATGGTTGCCGTATCGTTTTAGATTACGAAAACGGCAGGCGGTTGTATTCTTTAACATTCTAGTGTATCGTCCACTAATTCGCTAGACAGTTCGAATCCCGCGTTTCACCCCACAATCGAGGTGCATCGGCAGCTAAGATCATTGGCCGCCGATGCAAGCGGATAACTTGGCCGGTCTAGCTGCTTCTTGAAAACTGGACCCGGATCAACTGGCGGCCGCCTGGGCGAATCCAGCTCCGGACACCTTGCGCGCCGCGGAATTCTTCGTGTAGGTCTGGCGCCAGGCCATCCCGACGACCCTAACCAGTTCCCTGCGATCGAATGGCTTTGCCAGCACATCGTATCCGCCGCTGCTGAGCACGTCGGCCCAAAGATCGTCATTGGCGTGACGCGATATCACCACAACAGACGGAACCACCGGTAACTCGCGCACACTGGGTAATAAATCCTTCCAGCATCCATCTGGAAGATCCCTCTCGCAGAGAATAACGGATACAACTTTCTGCTTAAGGCGTTTGCCGGCATCTTCCAGGCTCGCTGCGTTTTCGATTCGCCAGCAAGGGTTTTGGAGGATCTGACTGACTGCGGAGCGGTCGTCCTTGTGAGGACTAACGACGAGCAGTGAAAATTTTTCCTGGTAGGGAACGGAGGTATGTATTTTTTGCGCGGTTGGTTGCATCCGTTTGAATCCTTTTCAGCGCAAACCGTTGGTTCAGGGTCCTTCGCTGAATGTCATGAATTAAGTAACATTCATGATGCAACTATTCTGCCATAGTTCTAGTACCAAAGCATGGAGAGTTTCACGGAACGAAGGTCCTGCAAAAGTAGGTCTGGCGTACAGGCTGCAAGTTCTTCCGCAGGCGCCACGCCGGTGGCGACGGCGATAGACCGCACCCCGTTTTGCTTCGCCGCTTGCACGTCGTTCGGATGGTCGCCGATGAGCGATACGCAGGTCCCGCGATGGATGAGCTTTTCGCGCCGCGCATGTTGCAGCGCGATGCGAACCAGGCCCGCGCGGCTGGAGGCCATTTCGGCGAAGGCGCCAAATTGAAAAAATTCCTTCAGACCCGCATGCTCCATCTTTTTCCATCCGATACGCGTCAGATTTCCAGTCACCAATCCTGTTGGAACGGCACGGCGGCTCAGCCGCCGAAGCAGCGTTCGAACTCCGGGACAAACCTTGTCTTCCAGGTTTGGACAAGACCGCACATAAATGTTCTGGGCGTGCCTGACGATTTCCGGCATCTTTTCGCGAATCACAGCGCGGCTGGCGCCGGCGTTTCGCAGCATCACGGTCAAAATGTCGCGGTCCAGCATTCCCTGTGTTGGAATCCGATCGTTGTTGGTTTCGATTCCAGTGGCTCGCCGCACGGCGGCCACCAGGGCCTCGCGGTGATGCGGGCCGGCTTTGCGGATCAAAGTGCCATCAATGTCGAACAAAACCAGTACGTCGGCGGGCGGCATTCTCCTTTACTATATCCACATGGCAATTGAAATCCGGCTGGGCGACATCACAAAGATCCCGGTGGAGGCGATGGTGAATGCCGCCAATAGCGCCCTGCGCGGCGGCGGCGGTGTGGATGGCGCCATTCACCGCGCAGGCGGACCGTCCATCATGCGGGAACTTCGCGCATATGACGGCTGCCCCACCGGCAGCGCGGTGGTTACCGGAGCCGGGTTGCTGCCTGCGAAGTACGTATTTCACGCGGTGGGACCGGTCTACGCGGGTGGCCGCAACGGAGAGGCCGAGTTGCTCGCCCGCGCCTATCGAAGCTGTTTGCGCCTGGGTGAGGAACGCGGGGTGATATCGATCAGCTTTCCCTCCATAAGCACCGGAGCATATGGATATCCCCTCGAGGAAGCAGCGCGAATCGCGGTGGATGCGGTGAAAACTACATGCATTCCGTTGGCTTTGTTTGTGATTTTCGACCAGCGGACGCTGCAAGCCTATTTGACCGCGTTAGAATAACGATAGATGCAGGTATTGCAAGCCGGTACACACAAGCTATTGCTGCTGGAACTCGATCTCGATTTCATCAGCAATATCGCCAAGCAAGCCGGGTTCGAATTCAAAATAGACGATGGCGCCCGGAGTCTGACGATCGATCTGTCGGCTCCCGGCCGTCAAGCTCCGCTACTGTTGTTCGACGCGGCCGATCCGGGTAACCTGGGATGGTTTTCACGCTGCCAATTTTACGTGGACGGGCACAGCGGAGCCGTCTTGCAGACGCCGATTGCGGTGGCAAATCTGAAAGACCGGTCCGGGTACATGCTACCCAATTCGATCCGCCTGCAGATCACTAAGGAACTACCGGCGACGTTCCGGCTGC
>JANXXL010000103.1 GCA_025350625.1 Bryobacterales bacterium
TAATTCAGTTGCTCTAACTTGAGGATCGACGCGCCGTGATTGCTTCCCACCCAGAACGTGCCCGGCGTTGTCGAATTGTCCACGAACACCCTGCGAACATTCGTCGAACGGGGAAGCAGATATTCGACGGACTCCCCGGTCTCGGGATTCAAGCGGAGCACGCGATCATTGGTGACCGAACCGGTCCACACCTGACCCGTCTTGTCCATGACCACGTCGTAGGGCGTGCTCCAAGGATGTGGCTCCTGCCACTCCCGGAACCGCTCGGTTCGCGTATCGAACATGCCGATCCGGTTCGTCCGATATTCCGCAAACCAAAACCGGTCCTGTGCATCCATCCAAGCCCGGCGCGGCCGGGAGTAGGGAGTCGGCGTCTGATAGAAAGTGATTTTTCCGGTCTTCGCGTCGATCCTCCCAATCTGCCCTTGCTCGAAATCCGTGAAGTAAGCGTTGTTTTGGGAGTCGGGGACAACGTCGTAAATATTATGGTTCTCGCCTTTTTCGAATGCCCCTTTGAACGGTTCAAACGGCTCGAACTTTCCGGACTTCACATCCATCCGGAGAATCATGGTGTACCCGTGATTTTCAAGCCACACCTTTCCGTCGACCGAATACCGTTCCGGGCTCACCATGTTTATCTGCGTCGCGTCATTGTTCCACTCCGGAGGCAGCTTCCAGGTCTGGAACTCCCCGGTTTTCCTGTCGAATTTCGCAATCGCGCCTTGCTGCATCAGGCCGAGCCACATGTTCTGATCTTTATCGAATCGCAAAGCGAGATTGCCTGTGGGCCATCCTTCTTTGGTGATGGGTACAGGGTATTCGGTCACCTTACCCGTTTTCGGATCTAATTTCCCGATCGCCTGCTCGCCGAAACTGGAGTACCATGCCATACCCTGTGAATCGACGATCACGTCGTGAGGCTCGATCGCTTTTCGTGGAAGATCATATTCGGTAACGATCATGCGGGTTGCCAGCCCCGTCGGCCGGGGCAAGGTTTTCAGCGGATACTCCCACTTGTCGCCACGACTCAGGTTAATGGTGCTCAAGAACTCGGCAAGCCGCTGCTGTGCCTTTGCGAGTTGTTCCCCTCTAGGCTGGAGCAACCACGGAGCGGGACGCTTCTGCGGATGTAGCGGAAAACTTGAATTGGTATAGGTAAGCATCCGCTGCTGCACCTTCACCCATTCCGCAGCATCGTGTTTCGATCGTACGATTCGTTCGAGCGTATGGCAGACCACACAATTCAACAAGGCGGCCTTGAGATCGTCCGGGCCGGGCATGCTCATCAGCCATTCTGTATTGGTCAGTTGGGATGAGATGTCCTCCACCTTATACAGCTTGAGATCTGCAGTCACAGTCTTATGCGGCGTAATCTGGATCGGTCCCGGATCATCCAGTTCGTATCCGACCGCCCGGATTTTCAGAGAGTAGCGCCCCGGCTCCAGCCGTTCTTGCGGGAAGGCGTAATGACCCCGAGCATCGCTAACCACGGTAACCGTGATCGTCGAATCTTCGCGCTTGGCACTGACCAGTACTCCCTCCATTCGACCTTCGGGCGCAGAAGTTACTTGGCCTGTAAGGGCCGCGGAAGAATCTTTCGCCGCTTCCTCGCCGAATGTCACTCCCGCGTAAACCAGAATGGCGAGCAAGCCCGCTAGCGCTGCGAATGAAACCCGACTTTTCCGCATTAAAACCCGCCCTTCTGTGGATTCGACGAAAGTATATCACGGCCACCTAAGGCGATAACGTGGGATGAAGCAGCCCTATCAGCGGCCAGTAAAAAGGAACCAAGACCGCCAAAACGATTGCCTGCACCACGGTCAGCGAAAGCCCAATTCGAAAGAGATCCCGCCCGTCGAAAAAGCCATACGAATATCCCACGATGAGAACCGCGGCCTGATAAATAAAGATCTTGCCGCCTATCGCGAAGGTCCAAATCATGCCTACGCTCAGCGGGTCCATGTGGTGCAGCTTGGCAAACTGCATCAGCGGAGGCAACGAAAGGCTCAGCATAGCTACTTCCTGCCCGCTGAAGATGTGATAGATAAACGCAGTCCAGTAGAGCGCCATGGTTGCACTAAAGACATTGGTAACGAAGGGGTCGAGCCAGCTGAAGATTACTTTGGTCAGAGTGTCAACAGCTTCCGTCTTCACCAGCACTTCGCTCATGCTGATACCGGCCGCCACAAAGAACATCGGCAATAGATTCAGTCTTCTCATATCGTCAATATCCAGGACGCCTACGACTGGCAATACCGCGATCAGTCCGATGCCCAACGCCACCATAGGAGCAGAAATATGATGCAGAAAATCCGTGCTCCACAAGGCGATCGCGAGCAGCATGAGCACCATCGATTTTTTCTCGATGGTGCTCCACGGCCCCAGCCTCCCCAGCTCTTCCCGAAGAAACGCGGACCCACCCGGTAAACTAGGTTTCTCCGGCGGGAAGAACCACAGAGTCAGCCGCCACGCGGCGAAGATGGTAATCAAGTCACAGGGTAAATAGGCGAGTACCCATTGGCTCCACAGCACCGGTACACCGCCGAACTTTTCTATCAGACCTCGTGCGGTTACCGACGTTGCTCCCGCGATGATCGCCTTATCGAAAATAGATGCTGTATACGTAATGATGATGAAAATGCCGCGGCCCACGTTGCTGCCCCGCCCCAGTCCGAAAACCTCCATCAGGCCCACCGCAACTCCTGCCATAATCACGATTCGAGCGACTCCGGAAGGCACCAGGAAAGTGAGCACAAAGTCGGAAAGAATCAGCCCCAGCAGCAGCCGCGCGTAGGACGTTCCTACTTTCGACATAATGATGAAAGCCAAACGACGAGCGAGTCCCGATTTTGAGGCCATGGTGCCGAGCAAAATCGCTCCCAGCAAGAACCAGGTGGTGGTATCCACGAATCCGCTAAACGCCGTCTCGAAGGGGACGATCCTAAGCGCCCAAAAAAGGAAACACCCAATCAATCCGATAAGAGCGGGGTCGAGCGCCTCCGTGATCCACCCGATGATCAGCGAGGAGGCAATCGCGATTGCGCGGTGCGCAGGCAGTGCCAACGGGAGCGGCGCAAACCAGAGAACAATTGGTGCGATTACCGCCAGCAGACGGCCGAACACGACTATCCGTTCCGAAGTCCGGACTGGAGTTACGATGGTCTCGACCGTCATGTACCCGAGTGGCGCGGGGCCACCCTGCACACGTTAGCACGTGCGAAGATATCGATGCGGCGGGCCGGAATCCGTGCGAGTTACTTTGATCCTTTTTTGGCAGCGGCTGCGGCCTCGGCCACGCGAGCTCCACGGAGAGTGTTCTCCAAACCGTAATTCGCCTCATGACAGGCGTACTCGTAGATTTGCCCCGACATCTTGGCGATGAGCACCTCCCCAGACCATGGCTTGGTCCACATCCCCGGATCTTCCACCGTGAATTGGTAGCGGATGGTGTCCCCGTCGGTGCGCGTGAGGCGTTCGATCACGTGCAGGTTCTGGGCTCCCGGGAAAGGACTGAGATCTGTGAAGTTCGTGGTATCGATCACCAGCGTGTCGCCCTCCCAACGGCCGACTGAGTCGCCCATCCACTGGCGGATGTTCTTCGCCAGATGGGGACGCCCGTCCAAGGGAATGATACGGACGTCGTGGATCTCCTCACTTTGAATGGCCACGTATCCGGGACTTTGTACGATTTGCAGATTGCTGTTGTAGCGAGCGGGGAGCAGCGGCGGTCCCACGCGAGCCATCGTGATACAGCGCGCGCCCAAGGGCCGGTTCTCCGGGCCGTCGAATTCATGGCCCTTTTCCTTAGCCGCCCTCGTCGCCAGCCTATCGCGGGCTCCTGGCGTCAAGGGAGGAATGGTTCCCTCCGGCCCCACAATCAGTGAGGTCCGCCGGTTCCAGGCAACCTTCGACTGAAGCCAGTCGAGCCCAAACTGGGCGTGATCGTAATGCACATTCTCCGCGGCTGCGCCTGCAACGCCTGAATGGTTGGCAGCGGGCTCACCCTCCTGTTCGTCCAGATCGAGGCGCTCGCGTTGCTGCTTTTGAACCTCCGCCAATTCCGCTTCCGTATAGAATTCTTTCCCGGCGAGATCCTTGGGGCGTTGTAAGGGGGTAACTGTGTTATTGGTCCATACTCCCTGAAGGTCGGGCTGGCCGTCTGGCGTACGTTGCAGAGTCCATGCTCTCTTTACCGCAGGCGCGGGCTTCGCCTTGTTCGTCGCCTGGCCGGCGGCGGGTACGATCATGAGCACTAACGCACTCAATGAGGTAAGGACACGATTTCTCATTGAAACCTCCTTTTGACACTAGCCACGCTACAGTCGAATTTTGTCGAAGTCAAGGCTCCCTCCGCCAGCGAGCGGCGGCGCTACTTTCCGACGCTGACAGGTCCCAGCAGTTCACTGCAATCGGTTATAAAGCCGTTCGTCGAATGGACTGCCTAACCCCGGCTGGATCTTTTCGCGAAAGCGCTTGCTGTGATCTTGGTTCAGATGGGCGTCGTATGCCTGCTGGTCCCGCCATACCTCAACAATGCTGAAATGGTTGGTTCGCACGACGTCTTGAAGAAACTCGAAACGCACTAAACCCGCGTCTTTGCCGCTGTCCGCTGCAAACTGCTGCAGCGCTTTAACCGTAACGTCAACAAATTTCGGGAAAACGTCCACGTAAGTGACAACGTACAGCCCGCCGGCCTTCGCCGCCGCTTTCTGTTGGGCCGAAGCCGTGACCGGAACGGCCACAATTGCCAGCCAGCCCAAGAGCGCGGCACAAAAGCCCACCAGAATCATTTTCAATGGCCTTGGTAACATTTATTAACCCTCCGCAACTGAATCATCGCCAAAAAATTATCATACGCCATCCAGAGAGTGCCGACCCACTCCGTGTCCAAGGTGTAAAATGATCATCGAACGATTAGGCACGAGGAGGTTTGACATGAGCCATCGATTCCTGCCTTCCATTTGCATCTTACTTCCCCTGTTGGCTGCCACGCACGGCGCTGGGCAAGCGCCGCCGTCCGCTGCCAAGACCCACCCCGCTGCGAACTGGACCCCGCCGCGTACACCGGACGGTAAACCGGACCTGCAAGGAATTTGGACCAATGCAACCCTGACCCCGTTGGAACGTCCTCGAGATCTGGCGGGCAAGCAGGTGCTCACGCCAGCCGAGGCCGCGGCCTATGAAACGCAGCTGATGCAACAGTCGAATCGAGATGTGCGCAAGAGTCCTGACGACGTTGGTGCATACAATGAGCTCTGGTTTGACCGGGGAACAAAGGTTGTCGGCGGCAGGCGAACTTCTCTGATCGTGGATCCTCCGGATGGCAGAATACCTCCTCTGACGCCTGCAGCGCAGAAGAAACTTGACGCCGAGGTCGCGCGTTCCACTCTCCACGCCGCCGATGGCCCGGAGGACCGGCCCTTGGCCGAACGGTGCATCCTATGGCCGACCGCTGGTCCGCCGATGCTGCCGGGTCCCTACAACAACAACTATCAGATTGTGCAAACTCCGGGATACGTCGTCATCCAGGTCGAAATGATTCATGAAACTCGCATCATTCCTACCGACGGGCGCCCGCACCTCCCGCCCGGCATCCGGCAGTGGATGGGTGACTCGCGGGGCCACTGGGAGGGCAACACGCTGGTTGTCGAAACTACCAACTTCACCGGTAAGACCAGCGATCTCAGCGCGGGGATGCAGCGGGGCACATATCGCGGATCCGACGAAAATTTGCGCCTAACAGAGCGCTTCACGCGCGTTGACCAGGAGACGATCCTCTACGAATTCACCGTGGACGATCCCACCGCATTTACCAAGCCCTGGACTGCGCAGATACCCATGACCAAGTTTCAGGGCCGGCTTTTTGAGTACGCATGTCATGAGGGAAACTACGCCCTGACCAGCATCCTCGCCGGGGCCCGATCCGATGAGAAAAAAGCGGAGGCAACAGCGAAGTAGGCTGTCCTACTTTGCAATCTCGGCTAAGGCAACCTTATTAATTCCGCTCAACGCCATCGCCAGATTGCCGTCCTTGGTTGCCATCATATTGCGCACCACGCCGCCGCCATTCGGAATCACCCAGGTCTGAAATTTTTCCGACTTGGGATCGAAGCGCACCAGCGTATTCGGCCGCACGGCGGATTCGCTATACCACACGATTCCATTAATCACCGAAATTCCGTAGGGCTGAGACCGCGGACCACCCGGGGAAGCCCACTCGCTGATCTTGCCGGTTTTCGGGTCCAGACGGCCCAGATAGCCGCGCGAATAATCTGCGAAATAAATGATGTCGTCGCTGGTTATGGCGATGCGCCGCGGACGCGAAGCGGGGTTCGGCAGCACGTACTCTTTAATCTCCATCGTGTTCGGATCTATGCTCGCGACTTTGGGCGCGCCGAATTCGACAAACCACGGTGTGCCCTTGGAATCGACCACCATCCCATAGGGATTGGATTTTGGCGTGGGTGATTTCACCAGTTTGATCTCGCTCGTCGACGGGATCAACCGGCCCACCAGGTTGGCGTTCTGCACAGTGAACCACAGCGTGCCCTTCTGATCGAAGATCGGTGTGTGCGGGTCCTTCGCCTCGGCCGGCAGCTTGTATTCGGAAAACTCTCCGGTCTTAGGGTCCAACTTTCCGATATAGCCTTTGAAGTTCCCGGTGAACCAGATCTTCCCATCCTTATCCATCACCAGGCCGTGCGGGCCGGACTGTGCAATAGGCGGATGATACTCCTTGATCTCGCCGGTTTTCGGGTTCAGGTGCGCCAATATGTTGCCGTAGTGCCCGCTGAACCAGATGGTGCCGTCAGGCGCGGCCAGCGGATCATGCGGACGTGAACCTCTAGTCA
>JANXXL010000108.1 GCA_025350625.1 Bryobacterales bacterium
AGGTCTTTGAAGGCAGTCAAGTCATCTATGTGTCCATCAAGGCCGGTTTCGAGGAATTGGAACGCATGCATGAGGTGCTCAACACCGGCCGCTTGGCTTTTGAGGAACCCTATCCCTACCACCCGCACGTGACGGTGGTTCAGGAACTTGCTCCCGGCGACGTTCCGGATGCTGCTCAGTTCGCCCGCTGGCGCTGGAGCGAATTCGCCCACTCCCGCAGCATGCGCGTCGAATGCCTTACCTTCGTGCAGAATACCATTGAGAATTGCTGGACCGACTTGGCCATGCTGGAATTGGGAAGTCGCGTCACCCGCTAGACTCCGGCTAAAATAGGTTTTCGCATGTCAGAGCTAAACATCCGTCGCGCCGTGCCCGAAGATGCGGCCGCCTGCGGCCTCATCTGCTACCAAGCTTTCTACGACATCAATACCGCCCACAATTTCCCCGCCGACTTGCCTTCGCCTGAGGCTGCGACAGGATTGCTGTCGATGATGTTTTCACACCCCGGCTTTTACTGTGTGGTGGCAGAGTCCGGCGGCCGCATCATCGGCAGCAATTGCCTCGACGAACGCTCTCCCATCGCCGGTGTCGGTCCCATTACGGTCGAGACCGGCGCACAAAACGCCGGCGCCGGCCGCAAATTGATGGACGCGGTGCTCGAGCGTGCCCAGCAGCGCAAATTCATCGGCGTCCGCCTGCTGCAGGCCGCCTTTCACAACCGCTCGCTGTCGTTATATACCAAGCTGGGCTTCGACACCCGTGAGCCGATTTCTACCATGTTCGGCGCGCCCATTTTAAAGCCGATGGAGGGTTTTTATATCCGTCCCGCGCTTATGTCCGATCTTGAAACCTGCAACCGCCTTTGCCGCAAGATCCACGGCCACGATCGCGGTGGCGAACTTGCCGATGCCATCCGGCAGGGCACGGCGAAGGTGGTGGAGCGCACCGCTCGCATCACCGGCTACACGTCATCGATGGCTTTTTTCGGACATTCCATGGGCGAAACCGTTCGCGATTTGCAGGCGTTAATTTCTTCAGCCGAGTCTTTTGGCGGACCCGGCATCCTGGTGCCCACGCGCAACGCTCCCCTCTTCCGCTGGTGTCTCGACCATGGGCTCCGCGTAAAGCACCCCATGACGCTCATGTCGATGGGCATGTATCAGGAGCCGGCAGGATCGTTCCTGCCGTCGATACTCTATTGACGCGACGCGAACATCACTACCGCCTCACCAACACCTGGACCGGCAATCTTGGCGCGGGCACCGGCGATTACCGCTCCTATTCGCGGAATCATGAATTCGCCATCCCTGGCAAGAGCGAGCCGCTACCCGGTTCCTCTGACCCCGCCTTTCGCGGCGACCCGGCCCGCTACACGCCGGAGGAATTGCTGCTAGCCGCGCTCTCGGCGTGCCACATGCTCTCCTACCTGCATCTCTGCGCCGACGCAGGCATCGTAGTAACCCGCTACACGGACGCCGCTAGTGGAACGATGTCGGAAAATGCCGACAGCTCAGGCGAGTTCACTCGCGTGATCCTGCACCCCCATGTGATCATCACCGATCCCGCCCGCATCGCCGATGCCCTCGCTCTCCACCACCGCGCCCACCAGCTCTGTTTCATTGCCCGCTCGGTTAACTTCCCGGTGGAAAACGAGCCGGTGGTTGGCGTCGCCTAAAACACCTATCTTCGGTGAGCGTGCGTAAATCACTTCCCGGCGTACTTCAGCGCCAAGGAACATTTAGGAAGCGGGCGATAGGAACGGACTACGGGCCGGCGGGCCCGGCGCAGGCCTAGAACATCTCCAATTGCCCCTCTGGTTTAGGCGTCGCGGCGGCTTTGCGGCGCCCGCCGATAACCCCTATCACTTGAACCTCCCGCAAGGCCAGACGGGGCACGAAGATTCTCTGATTCTGGAAAGTCGGGTCCGGAGGGGTGATGAAGAACCCATTTGATTCTAACAACATGAGATTATTCGCCAGGATGCCTTCGGTCGAATCTTCATCCTGGAAAACCAAACGAACCCAAATCCCCGGGGCCTTGGGGCGGCTGGCGAAGGAACGATGCTCGCGCCAGGTGTCGCCGCCGTCGAAATCGCGAACAAAACAAACGGCCTTCACTTCGGAGTAGGCGAGCCGCAACAACGCCCCGGCGGGCGTAAGCAACTCGACCGAATCCGCGGTGAAGCCGCCCGGCGTTTGAACGAACCCCTGCACGGATTCCCGCTCAAAGCGGGTTACGAATACCTTTTTATTGGTGGTTAGAGCCACTTACAGGTCTTTTTCAGCGCTTTTCCTTTCAAACAATTTCGCAAGTATTGTATCATTGGCACAATGCAGGCGACGGTGCCCCCGTTTAGGCCACTTGCTCCAAGCATTCGGGCCTATCTCAATTTTTGTCGCGTTGAAAAAGGCTTGGCCGCGAACTCTCTCCATTCATATCAACTTGATCTCAAGAGACTTAGCGAAAAGATCGATAAATCGGTGACTGAGATTCAGGCGCCGGATCTGTCGCGTTATGTCGAGTCTCTCTATGTTGCGGGTTTATCGGCGCGCTCTATCGCCCGGCATATCACCACTTTACGGAACTTTTACCGGTTCTTGATGCTGGAAGGACAACTTTTAGAAGACCCCACTGAGTTTCTAAACCAACCCCGGCAGTGGACTACCATTCCGAAATATCTCAATCGCGAGGAGATCGAAGCCTTGATTGGCGCTCCACCGGTTGAAAAACCTACCGGGCTGAGGGACCGGGCGATGTTGGAGCTGCTTTACGCTACAGGGCTTCGCGTATCCGAACTGTGCGGCTTGACACTATCGGCGGTCGAGCGAGACATGGGAATCCTCCGCGTGACCGGCAAGGGCAATAAGCAACGGATGGTTCCATTTGGACAGGCGGCGGGCCAGGCATTGGACCGGTATCTCGGGGACGCGCGGCCACGGCTCTTGAAGGGACGCGCCAGCCGCTATCTGTTCGTAACCGCGCGCGGCGGTTCGATGACGCGGCAGGCATTCTGGAAACTGCTGCGCGGGTATGGTCTGAAAGCGGGCATCACCCGGAGCCTGACGCCGCATGTGATTCGCCACAGTTTCGCAACTCATTTGGTCGAGGGAGGCGCCGACTTGCGCAGCGTCCAGATCATGCTCGGCCACGCCGACATCTCCACCACCCAGGTTTACACGCACGTCGCGCAGCGCCGTTTGCGTGAAGTAATCGAGCAGCACCATCCCCGGGCATGAAAACCGGGCAGCGGAATTGAGGGCAGGAACGAATGGGCGATTACATGTTCATGCTGGAGAGCCACCTGAGCGCCGGCCAGTACCGCGTGGTTGGGCAGATGCGGGAGCTCGCCGGCGAGGCTGGAGTGGCGGTGTTTCTGACGGGCGGCGCCATGCGCGACACGCTCGGCGGCTTCCCGGTGCGCGATCTGGATTTCACGGTGGAGGGCAACGCGCTCAAGCTTGCCAAGTTGGCCGAGAAGAAATTTGGCGCTAAGATCGTGTCCACCGACGATCACCTTAAATCGGCCGACTTGCTATTTCCAGGCGGCGTGACGACGGAAGTGGCCATGGCCCGCCAGGAAAAGTTCGCCAAGTCCGGCGCGAGGCCCCAAATCAGCCCGGCCACAATGCACGAGGACCTGCGCGGCCGCGATTTCACTGTGAACGCCATAGCCCTTTCGCTCAACAAAGCGTCGTTGGGGCTCCTCATAGATCCCACCAACGGCATCGGCGATATCGAACGGAAAGAACTGCGGACCATTCATAATTATTCCTTCTATGACGATCCTGCGCGGATGGTGCGGTTGATCCGTTTCAAGGCGCGGCTGGGCTACGCCATCGACGAACGCACCCGCGCCCACTACGAAAACGCCCGGGAAGCCGAGATGCTGGGCAAGATCACCAGCGAGGCGCTCGGCGCCGAGTTACGCAAAATTGCCGATGAACCCAACATCGGGGATTTGATGGAGGGCCTGGAGCAGGAAAAACTTTTGGATTTATACTCCACCTCCCTCAGCGGGCCGAAACTCAATCTGCCTGCCTTTCAAAAGTTACAAAAGGCCAGGCAAATGGCGCCGTTGGGCGTGGAATTCCGCATTCACTCCCTGCCGCTGTTTCTGAATGTTCTCTTTGAAAAGCTCAATGCCAAAGAGCGGGCAGACCTTGTGAAGACCGCCGGCCTGACCAAGCCGGAAGTTGGCGCAGCTCAGAAACTTGACGCGACTGCCAAGAAGCTGGAGCGCGATCTCAAGGGTCCCAAACTCCAAAAGGCTTCGCAGTTGTACCAGGTGATGGTGAACGCGCCCGGTGAAGCCATTTTGTATCTGATGCTCCACTCGCAGCAGCGTATCGTCCAGGACCGGATCAAGAATTATTTCCAGAAACATCTGCCCGCGTCGCAGGAAATTACCAATGAGATGGTGGCGGCCACCGGCCCGGTCCCGGGAACTCCCAAGTTCCAGAAGGCCAAAGAACAGATGATCCTCACTCGTCTGGACGCGCGGCCCAAGAAGCCTGCCGCCGAGCCCGAAGCGGCGCCTGCTCCGCCCATGTCGAGCTTCGCACGCGGCCCCAGCGTGCGGCATACGCGCTAGCGCTTAGTGGATGAAATAAACCTTCAGCGCCTCATCGACATCCCGCCTCTCCAGGCTGGGGGTGCGCTTTTCGAACGCCGCGATCCCGCGAATGATCTTCATCAGGTCGGTGGGGAAGCAGGCACGGAGCCCCTCGGGAGATTGTTTTAAACATTCGCGCGAAACGTACTCCTCCATTTCCGCGGTACAGGGAAGCTGCTCCTCCTCGCACACTCGCCGCAGTAAGACGCTGAAGAGATCGCGGCTCAGCGGTTCGATCTTGATCTTGTTTTTCAACCGGCGCATGAAAGCATCCTCAGCCAGATCGCTCAGCGGCAGGTTGGTGGCAAACACCACCAGCAACTCGAAGGGGATCTCGAAACTTATCCCCGACCACAGCGACAGTATGTCGGTGCGGCGATCGAGCGGCACGATCCAGCGATTCAGCAGCTCGCGGGGAGTAATGCGCTGCCTTCCGAAATCGTCGATCAGCAGCAGCCCGTTATTCGCCTTCATCTGGATGGGCGCGGTGCACATTCGCGTGACCTCGTCCATTCTGGTATCCAGCATATCGGCGCGCATTTCTCCGCCCACCTTCACCAAAGGCCTGCGGCAGCGCACCCAACGAGGGTCTACCGGGTCTTCCATGGCGTTATCGGTTCGATGGATCAGGGGATCATACACCGAAATGATCTGGCCCGAGACTTCGATGGCATGGGGAACGTAAATGCGATCATCCTCGAAGATGCGGGGCAGCCGCTCGGCGATACTGGTCTTTCCGTTTCCTGTCGATCCGTACAACATGAGAGCTCCGCCCGTCACCAGGGCAGCTCCCAGTTCCCGGATTACATTATCGGGCACGACCAGGTCGTTCAACGCCAACTTGAGACTTTCCGCGGTTAAATCGAGATGGAGAGACTGGGCCGAGACTGATTGGTTATAATCGGCCAGCGGGACGGGCGCGGGGCCTGCGTAGTGGCTCTTTCTGAGGGCGACTTCCGCCATGTTGCGTCCTTTGGAGCTGAGCGAGATTTCGTAATCGTCCCCGACCATCGAGCGGGTTTCACAGAGCTGTTCCTTTTGCATGTGACGATACATTGCGTGAATTATGGTCGAGCTGAGCTTTGACCGCTCCACCAGTTTCGCCAGCGTCATGGCCCCTTCGAAATAGGTGTATTTGAGGATCAGATCGAGCACCAGGCTGAGCGAGAGGCCCGTCTCATCCAGTTGATGAGCTTCGCTGGGCTGAAATATCTTGTGTTCTTTTGCGAGCACTATAGAATCCTCCGAGGACTCGATCGTGAGTCTAAGGTTGCGGTGTCGAAACGATGATGTCGGCTTCCAAACAAGCATCGAATCTGATACCTTGCAATGATTATGCGGATGTCGCTATTATCGCTCGGTTTTGTTGGTGCGTTAGGGATGGCGCTGGCGCAAGCCCCCAACGGGCGCCAGCAGTTTGAGGCCCGCTGCTCGCGCTGCCATGGCGGCGACGCCACCGGCGGTGAATCCGGGCCGAATATCGTGGCGCGGATCGACGGGCGCAACGATGCCGACCTGGGCGCATTTCTGCGTATCGGGCGGCCCTCCGCGGGCATGCCGGCGTTCGACCTGCCCGCCCCGGAAATGAGCGCATTGGTCGCCTACCTGCGTGTGTTGGTCCCCGTCTCGAACGGCGGACCGCCCGCGGAGGTGCGCAAGACCGTGCAGATGGCGGACGGCAAGACGCTCGAAGGCCGGGTGCTCAATGAAGGCATGGCTGAGATGCAGATGCTCACCAACGACCGGCGGATTCGTCTGCTGCGCAAGACCGCCGACGGACGCTACCGTCAGGTGACTTCAGAGACCGATTGGTCCACTTATCACGGCGACGCCAGCGGCAACCGTTTTACGAAGCTTACGCAGATCGATAAAAGCAACGTGGCCCGCCTGGCCCCCAAATGGACTTTTTCCGTTCCGAATATTACGCAGCTTCAAAATACTCCCGTGGTGGTCGGAGGCGTGATGTATGTTTCGAGCGCCAATGAGGTCTATGCGCTCGATGCGGGCAGCGGGCGGCAGCTCTGGCATTATCAACGTGATCGCACCAAGGGGTTGGTCGGCAATGCTTCCGGCGGTTTCAATCGCGGAGTAGCCATTTCGGGCGACCGTCTCTTCATGCTCACCGATAACGCTCATCTCATGTCCATGAATCGCTTCAACGGCGAGCTTTTGTGGGAAACCGAAATGGCGGACTGGCGGCAGAACTACAACGGAACCTCGGCTCCATTGGTAGTCGGCAATCTGGTAATTAGCGGAACCGCCGGCGGCGATGAGGGCGTGCGCGGATTCGTGGCGGCCTACGAAGCGGCCACCGGGAAAGAAGTCTGGCGCTTCTGGACTGTCCCCAAGCCTGGCGAGCCCGGCGGCGAAACCTGGAAAGGAAAATCGGGAGACCACGGCGCTGCCGCCACTTGGATGACCGGCACTTACGATCCGCAGCTTGATCTGGTCTACTGGCCGAGCGGCAATCCTGGTCCCGATTTCAACGGCGACAATCGCGATGGCGACAATCTTTACAGCGACTGTATTCTCGCGCTCGAAGCCAAGACCGGCAAGCTCAAATGGTATTTCCAGTTCACTCCTCACGACATTCACGATTGGGATGCGGAGGAGCCCCCGGTATTAGTGGATACGAACTGGCAGGGACAGCCGCGCAAGCTGCTGATCCAGGCGAATCGCAACGGCTTGTTCTACGTTTTCGACCGCGCCAGCGGCCAACTGCTTCTGGCCAAAGCGTTCCTGAAGAAACTGAACTGGGCCAAGGAAATCGATAAAAAGGGGCGGCCGGTCTTGAATGAATTAAAGGAACTGCCCAACGGTGAGAGCTATGTGTGCCCCGGGATAACGGGCGGAACGAATTGGTACTCGACATCCTTCAATCCGGGTACGGGTCTGTATTACTTTCAGGCGCTCGAACGCTGCAATCTTTTTTCGAAGCGCGACATGGAATGGGAGGCGGGCAAGGGTTTCATGGGCGGCACGGTGCGGCCCGCTCCCGATGAGCCGTATGTGAAATCGCTGCGCGCGATCGATATCCGGACGGGAGCGATTGCCTGGGACCTGCCGCAGGCCGACGCTCGCTTCCCGCGCTCCGGCGGCGTGATTTCGACCGCGTCCGGCTTGGTGTTCTTTGGAGAAAACAGCGGCTCCTTCATGGCGGCCGACGCCTCGAACGGCAAAGTGCTGTGGGAGTTCGCGGCCAATCAAGCCTGGCGGTCTTCGCCGATGACCTATATGTTCGACCACCGGCAGTATATCGCCACCGCGGCGGGTACCAGCATAATCGCGTTCGCCTTGCCCGAGTAAGCGTGCGCCAGTGGTATTCTGACATCGCACGTGTTTCGAGGACACCATCGCAAGGTCCGTTTGCTGTTCGGACTCTCTGACATCGTATTAACCGCGCTCGCGTTTCTGCTGGCTTACCGGGTGCGGGTTGCCCTCGATTACATTCCCTTCGAGCATGACTTTCATTTGGCGGCGCCGGTCGAGGTGCTGCTGCTGGGCTGGTCGATGGTGGTGTGGGTGGCGATCGGTATGTGGTGGCAGATCTACGACCGCATCGACGCCGCCCATCCCCGCATCATTCTGCGCGATACTTTTCGCCAGTGCCTGCTGGGCGCCGCCGCGATGGTGATCTTTGAGTTCGCGCTGCGGCTGGACTTAAGCCGTTCGTTTCTCGGAATGTTCGCGACGTTCGCCTGGGCCTTGCTGTGCCTGTTCCGCTTGAACGCCGGCCGCGTTCTGGGCATGATGCGGCGCGAATTCGGAGCTCCCAGTTACGTGATGGTGGTGGGGCTGGGAGACGCAGCGCTGCGGATGGGCCGGCAAATCGAGGAAGCCGCAGCTTACGGGGTGCGGCTCAGCGGATTCCTGGCTGAATCGGGCGATGCGGCGCCGGAGGAAATAGAGCTGGCGGCGAGATATCCGGTGCGGCCTCTGGCGCAACTGCCCGAACTGTTAGCACAGCATGTGATCGACGAGATTATTTTCGCTGTCGACAGCCGCCGGCTCGCGGAGCTGGAAGAAGTATTCTTGCTCTGCGACGAAGAAGGCATTCGCACCCGGGTGGCTGTCGATTTCTTTCCTCACATCAACAGCCAGGTTTATCTCGACCGGCTGGGCGCCTCTCCCCTGCTGACATTTTCGGCCACGCCGCACGATGAGATCCGGCTGCTGGTGAAGCGGGCTACCGATATTCTGCTGGCCGGGGCGGCCCTGATTCTGGTGTGCCCCTTCATGCTGCTGACCGCGCTGCTGATTCGTCTAACTTCGCCCGGCCCCGCTATCTTCCGCCAGACCCGCTGCGGGCTGAATGGCCGGCGCTTCGTGTTCTATAAGTTCCGCTCGATGTGCGAGGACGCCGAGGCACAGCGCGCCTCGCTCGAACACCTGAACGAAAAGAGCACCGCGTTCAAGATTCCCAACGACCCGCGGCTCACCTCCGTCGGCCGCTGGCTGCGAAAATTCTCCATCGACGAATGGCCCCAGCTTTGGAACGTGCTCAAGGGCGACATGAGCCTGGTGGGTCCGCGCCCGCCGCTGCCGGAGGAAGTGGAACAATATAAGCGTTGGCAGCGGCGCCGCTTGCGGATGCGCCCCGGGCTGACCTGCTTGTGGGTGATCAGCGGCAGGGATCACATCGACTTCGAGACCTGGATGAGAATGGACATGCAATATATCGATACCTGGTCCTTGGGACTGGATTGGAAAATCATCTTGCGGACCATCCCGCAGGTGTTGAGCGGCAGGGGAGCGCACTGAAATGCATCTGGTACCGACGCAGGCGGAAGTGATCGAGCTGTTGCGCCAGACCGGCGGCCTGCGGAAGGGGCATTTTGAATACCCCAACGGCCTGCATACCAATGAGTACCTGCAAGTGGCGCTCACCATGCGCCACTATCAATCCGCCAAGATTTTGAGCGTGGGGCTGAGCCGTTTGATCCGGGCCAATACGGAGTTGCGCGCGATGATTCCGGATTTGTCGATCGTCGCACCCGCCACTGGCGGATTGCCTGTGGCCTACGGTATGTGCGAAGCGCTGCGCTCCCACCAGGTGTACTGGGCCGAACGCGACGACCATTGCGAGAGTCTGCGCTTCCGTCAGTTCCTCAAAATCGAGCCCGGAGAAAAAGTCCTGCTGGTGGATGATATTCTCCGCACCGGCAATAAACTGCTGGAGCTCAAGAAACTCGTGGAAGACCGCGGCGGCGAAGTGGTGGGGATTGCGGTTCTGATTCATCAGCCGGAGCCGGACGCCGCAACATTTGCTCCGCTGCCCTTCTATTCGCTGGCCCACCTGGATGCGACCTACTACAAAGATGCCAAGTCTTGCGAATTATGCGAGCAGGGCGTGCCGGTTGAAAAGACCTGGGTCTGACGCGAGTGAACAGCCGGCGCACATTCTTGCTGTCCCCCCTCGCGCTGGCGGCGTCGCCGGGAATCCGCGCTGCAGACCGCAAGCCGAACGTGCTGCTGATTATTGGCGGAACCTGGCGCGCGCAGGCCGTGCCCTGGGCCGGCGACACGGATATCGCCGTTCCCAATTTAGCCAGACTTGCCGCCGAAGGAATGACCTTTTCTCGAGCGTACGCGTGCTATTCCCGCTCCGACCGTTCGCGCCCCTGCTTACTCAAAGGGGTTTTCCCGCACGCTTTGGCGGGGCCGAACGCGTCCACTGACTCGATGCTTGCCGAATCGCCAACCATCTCGACCGTGCTGCGTAGCGCTGGCTATCGTACGGGAGCGTTCAGCACCCGCCAGGCGGACGAGATCATCTCTTTCGTCCACGCTCCGGATGAGGCGCCATTTTTCGCGCAATGGAGCATGGAAAACATTGGTAACGGCCTGATGGAGCGCAGCAATCCAGAGAGGATTCAAGTTCGCGACGACGTGCCCGCGGAAGCCCAGACCCGGACCCGGGACGATCTGGCTGTGTTCTACGCCCGGGCCCGCACACGGGACCGCGATATCGGCGTGGTGCTTGAAGCGCTCACGCGTCCTCTACGGGGGAACAATCGTGGACTGATCGACGACACCATTGTGATCTTCACCTCGGATCACGGGGAGCAGTTCGGGTCGCATATGGGGCAGGGCGACGACTACGTGTACGAAGAAACCATACGCATCCCTTTGGCGATTAGATATCCTCGCGTTGTGCGTCGTGGATCGCAGAGGGACATGCTGGTTTCGCAGGTGGATATTATGCCGACGCTTCTCGGCTGGTGCGGCGCCGCAATTCCTCAGTCGGTACAAGGCCGCGATCTTTCGATGTTGCTGGCGGGCCAGGCCGGTGAACGTCCCGGGGCGGTCTACGCCGAAGGACGGCTGGGCCAAAAAGACGAATGGCGAATGCTGGTCCACGGCTTCGACAAGCTGGTGGTGGATATGGAAGGCAATGTGGTTTACCTCTTCAATCTGGCTGACGACCCGTTAGAGCAGACCAACCTCGCCAACGTCAGCGCCGAACAGTTGAAGCGCGATTCCTTGCTGGCGATGGAGCGCTTGTGGGCTAAGAAGCTCGGCGATGGCGTGGACGCGTCGGGTTTGAAGAAGCGCTAGGGTTAGAAGGGTTCGAGCAGACGCGCCAAGGTGGTTCGCTGGTGTTTCGCGGCCAGGCGAAGGAGGCGTTGAAACACCAGAGCGGTAATAAACGCATCGCCAGCAGCGGTGTGACGATCGTGGGGAATTATATCGAATAGGGCGCAGAGGGCGTCGAGCGAAAAATCCTGGATGGCGTCGCGGCCGGCGAACGCGCCGTCGCGTTCCAGATGCAGAGCCAGTTCCATGGTATCCAGGCTCGCGTTCTCCATTTGGAATCCAAAGTGGCGTTCGTAGCCGGCGTTGAAGGTGTTGACATCATGTGCGATATGGTGGCCGACAATGATGCCGTTCCCCAAATACCGGAGAAATTGATCCAGAGCCTCGGGCTCATCGAGTCCGGCGAGACTCTCGTCGCGAGTGACGCCGTGGACCGTCACTGCGCTCGAGTTGTACTGCACTTTCAAGAGCGCCTCGAAGGAATCCTCGATTAGAATTTCGTGGTTCAATACGGCGATCGCGCCAATGGTGACGATGCGGTCTTTGCGCGGGTCGAGTCCGGTGGTCTCAGAATCCAATACTACGAAGCGGACTTGCTCGATGGGAGTTTCCGGGGGCCAGCTCAAGGCGCCTCCAGCCAAGTGCCCGCCGCCATGAATTCAAGCAGATTGTGAATCGACCGGAAGCCGCTCTTGAGAATCTGGCGGTCGTGGCGGCTGAGCTGGGAAAGCGGGAGCGCGGCGCCGCTCGAGTGCGTGCGCAGGCCGACGCGAGCCTGGTGAAAAAGCACCATGCGCATGGTCTCGGCCGCCTCGCGAAAGATCGATTCCTGCCCAGGCAGGCGGCGGCGGGCTTGTTCTAGACGTTCGCGAGTGGAGGCGCCGAACGGGCTGCCGAAGGCGAGGCTGAAAACGCGGGCGACATCGACCAGCGGCTGTAGCGCGCTGCTTTCGAGGCGAAAAGTTTCGGTCCGTTCGCCGGATTCTTCGACCACCAGACCGCGGAAGAAAGTGAGGGGCGGCAGGTTGGAGAGGCAGTCATGCGCAAGGACGCGGAGGAAGCCGGGCTCGTCGGCAAGCTCGGCGCGGATGTGCGCTTCGATCTCGGCGAAAAGATGCGGGGGGCCATAAACAGCGCGCAAATCGAAGAACGAATACGCAAGATAGGCCTGAGTGTCGATAGGCTCGCGAATCCAGCCGGAGAAGCGGGCTTTCCATTCGTCGAGACTGGCGTGGACGACTGGCTGAGGAGAGACATATCCACAGTCAACGAGCGCGCTTTCGAGCAAGGTCGGTGCCGGACCAATAACAACTACTCCCGGGGCGAGCGAAGTGAGAAGTTCCCGGCGTCCCGCGCTCCCGTAGAAACACCACAGCCGCTCGGGGTGGTGGTTACCTGTGAGATGGAGCAGGCGCTCCAAAATGCGGCGGTTTAGGAGATCGGCGTACGCGGCGAGCCAATCGACCACCGATAAGGCAGTGAGACTATCGAGTATCCAGGCGCGTGCGCGTTGGTGGAGCGCGCGGAGGGATTCGACGCGCGGCGCCGAAGCGATCTCTTGCAGGATGGCGATGGGATGATCGCCGAATGCCGGCGCGAGGCTCGAGGCGGTGACGATACTTTGGAGAGCGGAGCGCGGGGTGCCATCGCTGGTAAGGGCACCGGCGACGGCTTGCGATTCGGCCATCGCCAGAACGCAATCGCTCACCGTGGTTTGAGGCGCAAAATAGACGGTGTCGTCGGGTGCAATATTGAGCGCGGGCTGTTCGGGTTCTCGTGCGCCGGCGGCGATCCAGTGCAGCAAGTCATCGGCGGTGAGGAGCGCCACAATCCCGCCGCTTTCCGTGAGCGCGAGGGCTTGCGCGCCCGATTCGCTCAGCAGGCGCGCGGCTTCACGGATGGGAGTGGACGCGGGGCACTCGACCGGCGCGCGGTCGCGCACCAAGTCGGCGAGATAAATTTCGTGGGGACGGGGACGCTCGCCCGGGGCCTTATAATCCGCAGTGACCGCCGAATAGGCGGCGACATATTGCGCGGCGCGAGGGTAGCGTTCGAGGAGCAGCGCGAAATCATCAGCTTCGATCGCATACAGCACCACATCGCTGGCAGTTTTGGCGGAGTGGAGGCTCACAGTGGAACCGTTGAAACGCTCGATGCCTATGCAGTCCCCGGCGCCGCGAATATCGCGGAGGGCAGCGGGGTCGGCGGATTCATCCCAGAGCGCTACCGAACCTTGTTGGATCACATACAGGAAGGGTGTGTAAGGCGAGGATTGCCAGCAGATGTACTCGTCGGTTTCGTGAAATTTCACGCGGCCGCGTGCGGCTAGAGCCACCAGGTCGGCCTCTTCCATGAATTGAAAGGGTGGCTGCTGCTTGAGGAAGTCAGCGACTCGGTAAGCGATAGCAGCCGTTTGCATGTGCTCGCTGGCGAGTCGCTATGCCTTGGCCGACGCGGCCTTCTTGATCTCGACGCCCGCCATTTTCTCGAGAAACATCACGATGGCGGAGTGATCCAGATTCCCCTTTCCATCGTTCATCAGGGCCATCAGCATCTGCTGCACGGTGCTGGTGAGCGGCAGCGAGACCTTCATCGACTCGGCTGCCAGCAGCGCGTTGCGCAGGTCTTTCTGATGCAGCGCAATGCGGAATCCGGGCTGAAAATTGCGGGATATTACCATGGGCGCTTTGGCGTTCAGGACCGTGCTGCCGGCGAGTCCGCCTTTGACGGCGTTGAATACCACTTCGGGGTCGAGTCCGGCGCGCGTGGCCAAGGTCAGGGCCTCGCCCATTGCGGCGATATTGCACGCGACCATGATTTGATTTGCGAGCTTGGTCACATTGCCGGCTCCGACTGGGCCGGTTAGAGTCACGCTCGCTCCCATATTTTGCAGGATGGGCTGAACCCGCTCGAAGACTTTCGTATCGCCGCCGACCATGATGGCCAAAGTTCCTTCAATCGCCTTAGGCTCGCCACCGCTTACCGGCGCGTCCAGGAAATCGACGCCTTTGGCCGCGCAGGCCGCACCCACTTTCTGTGCCACCACCGGGCTGATCGAACTCATGTCGACAACCACAGATCCCTTAGACGCGCCTTCGAGTATCCCTCCTGGCCCCAGCACGGCGGCCTCGACCTCCGGTCCATCGGGAAGCATGGTAATGATGACATCGCCTTGCGACGCTGCATCGCGGCTATTGGGCACGGCCTTCGCACCCGCTGTCACCAGTTCTGCGATTGGAGCAGGCGTCACATCATAGACCACCACCGAATGTCCCGCCTTGAGCAGGTTCCGCGACATGGGCTTGCCCATAATCCCCAACCCGATAAATGCAATTTTAGCCACGTCTGAATTCCTCTTCTTTCTTCTGATTGAATTATGGAGTCGAGAGCTAACTGGTGACGGCGAGGTTCCCCTGGTTGCGCTGCAGCTTAAATATTTCGTCGATCAAAAACAGATCTGTGAGCAGAGCGCGCAGATGAATCGACGCATTTAGGTTGTCGATCAACTGGGAACTGATCGCAGGCTGGGCCAGCACCAGTCCCAGGGTGGCTAACGAATCATTGGCGTCACGCTCGAGCACCGCGAGAAACGCCTGGTATCGGTCGGCAGGCTCCACGTCTTCCTGGGTTACGGCCGCCAGATACGAGCCGGCCAAGCCGGACACGGCATCGACGGCGCGGTGCAGGAATTCACGAAGCTGCGTGCCGGATTGGCTTTCCTGGTCGCTAGGCAGCCCTTGCGCGGCGTACGCCAGCATGAATTCGTAGCATTCTTCGATTACATTACAGCGCTCGCCCAGACTATTTTCCATCGTCCCAGGCTATCACTTTGACGTGGTGGTTTCGGGAACCCAGCGCTCCGGATCGTGGTGCTCCAGGTAATGCTCGCGGCTGATGTCGCCGAACACCATGGACTTGGTGATATCGAATTTTTCCGGTCTCACGGCGAAATAAACGTGAACCATAACCAAGGCGATCAGTCCGACGCCCGCCAAGCCGTGCAGCACGTACATCAAGCCCCAGGTCATATCGCCAAAGAGATACGGATTGCGCGTGAAGAACGGCGTACGCACCCGGAACATCATGAAGACTCCGGTGAGCGTCGCGGCCAGTCCCGCCAGCACGATCACACCATGGTAGAGCTTGTTTTCGAGCGGATACTTGGCGAACTTACGCGGCTCCGGCGCGGATTGTCCTAAGGCTCTGCGCAATCTCCGCGAGGCGTCCTCAATATCCGCCTTATCCGGCCAGATCGACCAGAAATCCATAAAGAAGGACGCGTGGATGATGTGAAAAATTATTGACGCAGTTAAAACCACACCTGCGATCCAATGCCAGGTTACCCAGGCGAACTGCACTCCTACTTTCGGTAGGAACGCTGTGAACAGCAACACGAACATCGCGAGAGCCATGATCCAATGGAACAGTCTCGCTGCGAGCGAGTGCCTTTGAATTCGCTCGGGCAGCTTTCGGGCGAGATCCGGCGGCACGGCGCCCGCATGCTCCGGCGTGGCCCAATACCGTACATAAATGGCATGCACGACCAGAAACACCAAGCCTCCAATCGCTGAAACCCACAACAGGAACCACGCGATGTGGATCGGGACGTCCTGTCCCCACGGGCTTTTGGCCCACTCTACTAAGCCCATGTTGTCGACTCCTTTTCGCCGCGAACCGCGCGTTTCACCAGGTTCCTGAGCAACGGTACTTTGTAACCGTTGTGCTGCAAGGGTTGCGCACCCTCGATCGCCAACTGACCGGCCATTTCGGCGGTGGCCTCATCGCGGGACTTGCCGCGAATGGCGTCTTCTACCTTCCGCAGGCGCAGCGGGCGCGCGGCCACTCCGTTTGCAGCGATCCGGATCTGCTGAATGGTGCTGCCGGAGAACTTTGCAGCGGAGGCGATATTGACCAATGGGAAATCCCACACCTGCCGGTCGCGGATTTTCTCGAAATAGAATTGCGCGCCCGCCCAGTCTGCCGGAATGCGGATGGCCGTCAACAGGTCGCCCGGTTTGAGCACGGTCATGCGGGTGATGTCCG
>JANXXL010000124.1 GCA_025350625.1 Bryobacterales bacterium
CGTGCGCATGGCGGCAAAGCGCGATGCTCTGGACAAGCTGTCGAGCGGATTGATGGGAACGCCAACCACAGCACAGCCCAAGGCTGAAAACGTGAACTAGTGAGGTTATGTCACAGTCTGCGTCACAAAGGCCAGCTTGTACGCTGGCCCTTGTCCGTATGTGATTCTAAAAATTGGTCGGGGCGCAGAGATTTGAACTCTGGACCTCCTGGTCCCGAACCAGGCGCTCTACCAGGCTGAGCCACGCCCCGAAGACTATTTATTATAGCATCGGCTTCCATTTCATCTTTAGCGGAAGCGCAACGCAGCGCTGACGACCGCATCTCGCTCATGTTCTCATAGAAGCTTATGGAGCAAGCCACACAGCCACCGTTCACGCTCGACGGAAAGTCGGCGTTGGTCACCGGGTCCGGACGGGGCATTGGACGCGCCCTGGCTCGCAAGCTCACAGCCTGCGGGGCGTCCGTCATGCTTACCGACATCGATGAGGCACCGCTGCGGGAGGCTGCCGCAGAAGCGGGCGAGCGGGCGCGATGGCTGGCCGGGGATCTCACTGCACCCGAGTTCCCGCAGCAAGTGGTGGATGCCACCGTGGCGGCCTTCGGCTCCCTCGACATCATTGTGAACAATGCCGGCTATGTCTGGGACAACGTGATCCAAAAGATGACTGATGAACAGTTTCAGGCGATGCTCAATATCCATCTGGTGGCGCCGTTCCGAATCCTTCGCGCGGCTTCCGGGTTCCTGCGCGAAGCGGCTAAGCGGGAGGCAGCCGCGGGACGCCGCGTCATGCGCAAGGTGGTCAACATTACTTCGATTTCGGGGGTCGACGGCATCGCAGGGCAGGCCGGTTACGGAGCGGGGAAGTCGGGCATCAACGGCCTTACTAAAGTGTTGGCTAAAGAATGGGGACGCTACCAGGTGAATGTCAACTCGGTGGGGTTTGGCTTAATTGACACGCGCTTGATTCAACCCATCGATAAGAACGCGCCGCCGACTATCGAAATGGCAGGGCGCAGCATCCCGGTGGGCGCGCCGCCCGCGTTTCTCGAAGCGGCTAAAGTTGCTTGCCCCCTGGGCCGGCTGGGCACTACCGAGGAAGCAGCGGGCGCGGTCCTGTTCTTTTGCTCGCCGCTGTCGGATTACGTGTCCGGCGAAGTTCTGATCGTCAGCGGCGGGGCTCGCGGCTAGCGGCGCGGCTGACAGACCGATTGCCCTTGACGAAAAAGCGCAGCGGGAGATCGGCTGACTGCCTGATCCCGACCCTGGGAGATACCCCGATGGCGATTCCTTCCTTACGAGGGGGCATGTGTATTGTGATGGGACCTCGCGTCACATCCACGCCATAGTGCTCCAGCGTGATCCCCAGGAAGCGAGTTAGTTTGCCCGGGCCATTGCATGCATTGACGGTGTCCCCTGTTAAGCCGGTGATTGGCTCCACGGCGCGGATCAGTACGCAGCCTGCCACACCTGCCGGTTCGGCCACGATATTCAGGCAATAGTACATGCCATAAATCAAGTAAACATAAGCTCGGCCTGGCGGGCCAAATATGACACTGGTTCGCGGCGTCGGGCCGCGCGCCGAGTGCGCCGCCGCGTCGTCTGTTCCGAGATAGGCTTCGGTCTCGACGATTCGCGCCGATACCGCGCCGTGCCGGATAACCTTACCAAGCAGGTCGCGCGCCACCTCTACCGTGGGACGTGCGTAGAAGGAACGAGGCAGGGGTGGAGGAGGGTCGCTTGTCATTGCCGGCGCGGAACATTCACGGAGGCAGTCCGCATACTACACTAGTTAGTTTCGCATGCGCTTGTTTACCGCCATCGATATTCCCGCTGATTTAGGCGAGGCCCTGCGCTCGTTCGTTAACCATTTGCGTCCGACGGCTGAGATCGGTTGGAGTTCCGTTGAAAACCTCCACGTGACGACTAAGTTCATTGGCGATTGGCCGGAGCAACGGCTGGATGAGATGAAGAATACGCTCGCTTCTGTGCCCAACAACGCCGCCATTGATATCACGGTGAAAGGCCTCGGCTGGTTCCCGAATCCACGCCGTCCGCGCGTCTTCTGGGCAGGTATCGAGGGCGGCGCGCCTTTGCGCGATCTGGCGCGAGCTACGGAACATGCCTTGGCGCAGCTTGGGGTGACGGTCGAGGAGCGCGTCTACTCTCCCCACTTGACCCTGGCGCGGATCCGCGAAGCGGTTCCGCTCGATCGCCTGCATCAGAAGTTGCAATCTTTTCCTGGTGGTTGCGGTTTCGATTTCGGGTCCTTCCAAGCCACGCAGTTCTTCTTGTATCTTTCCGCTGGCGGTAAATACACGCAGCTCGCAGGGTTTCCTCTCGAATAAATATGCTGGGACTTCTCGCGATCGTCGTAGCTTACCTGCTGGGCGCGATCCCCTTCGGATTTCTGTTGGTGAAACTCACACGCGGCGCCGACGTGAGGGAATCGGGCAGCGGCAATATAGGCGCAACGAATGTGTTGCGGACCACTGGCCGCGCCGCCGGGGTAGCCACCTTGGCGCTCGATATCGCTAAAGGTTTCGCGGCCGTGTGGCTGGCTGCGGAACTAACCGGGGGCGCGCCCGAGTGGACCAGTCTGGCGGCGCTGGCAGTGATGGCCGGACACGCCTACCCCGTGTTCCTCAAATTCCGCGGCGGAAAAGCAGTGGCGACATTTGTAGGAGCTTTCGCGTATCTGACACCTCTTCCGCTCGCTGCCGTGCTCCTGCTATTCACGATTGCCGTGGCGGTCACCGGTTACATCTCAGCGGCTTCGATTCTGGCTGCGATCATGTTCCCTTTCGGAGTGTGGATCGTCTTGCATCCGCCGCTCCAGGTAACTGCCGCCGCGTTTATAGCCGGAGCGTTTATCGTATATCGCCACAAATCCAACTTGGTACGCTTGCGCGCGGGTACGGAAAACGTGTTTAGGTGGGGCCGCGAATGAGGCTCTCGATTCTAGGCGCCGGGAGTTGGGGAACCGCGCTGGCCATTGTTCTCGCGCCGCGCTTCGAGCGACTGCGCCTGTGGGTGTTTGAATCCGATCTCGCCGCCCGCATGATCGTCTCGCGCGAGAACGATGTCTTTCTGCCGGGATTGCGCGTTCCGGACAACGTCGAGATCGTGTGGGATTTGAATCGAGTGATCGATGGCGCCGGTATCCTGCTGGCGGTGATGCCCTCGCACTTTGCCCGAGCTTTGTATGAGCGCATTCTTCCTGCGGTTAGTCCCGAAGTGATATTCGTGAGCGCCACCAAGGGGCTCGAGAGCGGAACGCTTCTGCGCATGTCCCAAGTACTTTGCGAGGTGGCGAAACCGAAGTTCCAGCCGCGCATCGCCGTGCTTTCAGGACCCACCTTCGCGCGCGAGGTCGCCCGCGGGGAACCCACCACGGTGGTAGTCGCATCCGCCCATGCTGCCACGGCCGCTACGGTCCAAACCGCGTTCTCCGGACCCAGCTTTCGGCTTTATACCAACACCGACGTCATCGGCGTAGAGATCGGAGCCGCGCTTAAGAACATCATCGCGATCGCCGCGGGAGTGGTCCAGGGACTGGGCCTCGGCAATAACACGGAAGCCGCGCTGATCACCCGCGGCCTGGCCGAGATCACCCGCTTGGCCGTGGCTATGGGGGCACAGCCCGCGACACTCGCCGGGCTCGCGGGACTGGGCGACCTGGTGCTCACTTGCGGCGGCGAGCTGAGCCGTAACCGGCGGGTAGGAATGGAACTGGCGAAAGGCAGGAGCCTCGCCGAAATCACCGGCTCGACCCCCATGATCGCCGAAGGCGTCGAAACCTGCGGCGCGGCCGTGGCCTTAGGCGTGAAATATGGCGTGGACTTGCCGATCATTCATCAGATGAACGCTGTACTCCATCGCGGCAAGGACCCTCGCGCAGCGATTCGCGACCTGATGGATCGTTCGCTCAAAGGCGAGTAGCGGGAACGCTAGCCCTTCACTCGTCTCACTTCGGCGGCGAGCGCGGGAGCGATTTCGAATAGGTCGCCGACAATTCCGTAGTCGGCTACTTCGAAAATCGGCGCGTTGGGATCTTTGTTGATCGCTACGATGGTCTTCGCGCCCTTCATGCCAACCAGGTGCTGAATCGCGCCGGAGATGCCCACGGCGATGTACATCTTTGGGGCAACGGTCTGGCCGGAGCTGCCCACCTGCCGCTCCATCGGAAGCCATCCCGCGTCGCAAATAGGCCGCGAAGCCGCCAGTTCAGCGCCGAATGCCTGCGCCAGATCTTCTACTACGGGAAGGTTGGCTTGTTCCTTTATGCCTCGTCCCACCGAAACGATAATTTCCGCGGCGGTTAGATCCACCGCTCGGGCTGCCTCGCGGAACGGGGCTTCGGGCTTCTGCCGGATCTGCGCGGCATCCAGCGTGGGTGTGAACACGTCCACTGCCGACGACCCGATCTCTAATGCATCCGCCCGCCAGGCGCCCGCCTGTAACGACGCGAAGATGGTCCCGCCGCTTGCGCGCACATCACCATTCAGCTTGCCTTGGAAGAACTGGCGAACTAGCGTAACCGCTCCGGCTTCGACGCGCGCCGCGATTACGTCGCTGACCAAGACCTGCCCAAACCGTGTCGCCAACTTGGGCGCAAAATCGCGGACTTGGTAGGTGTGGGGAAAGAGAACCAGCTTTGGCTCGGTTTTCCGAATGAGCTGCTCGATGGCTGCCGTGTAGCCGTCCGCGGTGTAGGAATCAAGCAGATCGTGCTCCACACTCCAGACTTTGGCGAGTTTCTTGGTGGCCGCATCGGCCGTTAGCGCCCCAATGCCTTTACCCGCCAGCGCCGCTTCCACCGGCTCGCCCAGAGCTGCGCCCAACTGCTGGGCAGCAGCCAAGGTCTCCCACGACATGCGATGCCACTGGCCGCCCTGTTGTTCGAGAACCGCCAGAATACTCATAAGACCCGCGCTTCGAATTTTAGCTTTTCGACCAACTGCGCCGCTGCCGTCTTGGGATCGCCTTCGAAAATCTGGGTCTGCTTGCTCTTCAGCGGAGGGTACACTTTCTCGATTGCTACCACCGCTGCCGGCGCACCGCCCAATTCCGCCGGAGTAATACGACGGATCTCTTTGTTCTTGGCCTTTTTGATTCCCATGAGCGTCGCATAGCGAAGCTTATTCGATCCGCTCTGCATCGTCAGGACCGCCGGAAGCGGCATCTCGATGTGCTGGAACCAGCCGTTCTCTAGTTCCCGCTTCACGCGGATGGTGGCTTCCCGTATTTCCGCCTGCATGATGATAGTCGAGTGCGGCATCCCCAGCAACTCCGCCATCACTACCCCGGTTTGGCCGGAACCCAGGTCGTCCGATTGCAGGCCTGTCAGGATCAGATCCGGCTTTTCCGGTGCGACAGCCGCCGCCAGTAACTTCCCCACTCCCAGCGTGTCGAGCGAGGCTAGGTCGGCGGTCTCAATGTGTATAGCCCGGTCGGCGCCCTTGGCGAGGGCTTCGCGGATGGTCTGCGCCGCGCGCTCGGGACCCGCGCACAGCACCACCACCTCACCCGCGTGCTTCTCCTTCAATTGCAGGGCCTCTTCGAGAGCGTAGGCATCCGGCTCGTTGATCTCGAAGCTTAGATCCGACTCGTTGATCCACTTTCCCGAGGAATCTACTCGCAATGGGGAATCGCGCAACGGAACCTGCTTTATCGCCACAATGATTTTCATGATTCAGGCCGCTTGAAAATCAGACATCCGTTGGTGCCCCCGAACCCGAATGAATTGGATAGCGCATAGTCGATCTTCATCGGGCGCGCGCGGTTGGGCACATAATCTAAGTCACACTCGGGATCGGGATGAACCAGGTTGATGGTCGGGGGCGCGATCTGGTCGCGAATCGCCAGTACCGTGATGCCCGCTTCAAGTCCCCCCGCGCCGCCGAGCAGGTGCCCGGTCATGGATTTGGTCGAACTCACGGCGACTTTAGAGGCGTGGTCCCCGAAAACTCGTTTAATCGCGAGCGTTTCGATACGGTCGCCGACGGGAGTCGAGGTGCCGTGGGCGTTGATGTAATCGATCTGGTGAGGTTCTATGCCGGCGTCGCGGAGGCAATTGCGCATCACGCGGTACGCTCCGTCGCCGTCTTCTGAAGGCGATGTGATATGGTGGGCGTCGCCCGACATACCATAGCCCGCCACTTCCGCCAAAATGAGCGCGCCGCGGCGCTTGGCATGCTCTAATTCTTCGAGCACCAGGATGCCCGCGCCTTCGCCTACCACGAAACCATCGCGGTCGATGTCCCACGGCCGGCACGCATGCGCCGGATCGTCATTGCGTTGCGACAGGGCTCGCATGGCTGCAAAACCACCGATCCCCATGGGGGTGACGGCGGCTTCCGTGCCGCCGCAGATCATCACGTCGGCGTCGCCGTATTGAATAATGCGGTACGAATCGCCAATGGAATGGGCGCTGGTGGTGCAGGCCGTCGCGGTGGCCGAATTCGGGCCCTTGGCGCCGGTGCGGATGGACACATAACCTGACGCCAGGTTGATGATGGTCGCTGGAATGAAAAAAGGCGAGATGCGCGACGGTCCTTTTTCGAGCAGGATCTTATGCTCGCGCTCGATCACTTCAAATCCGCCAATGCCGCTGCCGATATACACGCCGGTGCGCTCGGCTTCGTCGTCATTGGCAATCTTGAACCCGGAAGCCTGGTACGCGAATTCGCTCGCCGCGATGGCGAACTGAATAAAGCGCCCCATCTTTTTGATTTCTTTTTTCTCGATGTAAAGGGAGGGGTCGAAATTCTTCACTTCGCCGGCGATCCGGCAATTGAAGCCGGTGGGATCGAAACCAGTGATGGGCGCGATCCCATTCTCGCCCTTCTTGATAGCTTCCCAGACAGTTTCCGTGCCGATTCCAACCGAAGTCAGCATGCCGACACCGGTGACTACAACTCTGCGTGACAAATTGGACTCCCGCAAAACGGCCGTACTGGTTCCCGACCTACTTCTTTTTGGACTCGATGTAGTCGACGGCGTTCTTGACGGTGGCGATCTTCTCGGCGTCCTCGTCGGGGATATCCAGGTCGAACGCTTCCTCGAACGCCATCACCAGCTCGACGATATCGAGCGAATCGGCGCCCAGGTCATCGACGAAACTCGCGGTGGGATCGACTTGCGCTTCATCCACGCCGAGTTGCTCGACGATGATTTGTTTGACCTTCTGCTCAACGGACATGAAACCTCCACGTGTCTTTTGCCGGTAGGCGGCGAGTGTCACCCGCGTCATCTGCACGCGGGACACTCAAACTCATTGATTCTACCGGGACGGGGGTGGGAATCGCAAGCGTGACTTATATCGGGCGGTAACTATTAGAGAAGGAACGCCGCCGGCTTGACGAAAAACGCGAACAAGAAGCCTTCATCCCAATAGCCCGCCGTGCCCCAGGCAAGCCACTTCCCAGCCGGAGACTCGGTAGCGCGCGAGCATAGGGGGCAAGACCAGATCGACCACGTTCGGTTTGGCGGAGCGGAAGCATCCGGGCGCGGAGACGATCGGGACTTCATCTTTATAGCCCAGCATGAACAAATTGCCGGGCTCGACCGGAGCGAGGAAACGTTCTATGTGGCACCCGATACGAGTCATGGCCCGGCCAATGACGTCTTCCGGGCCAGCGGGCGCCGTGGTCGATCCCACCAGAACCACCGTCGGCTTGGCGCGAATGAGGTGCTGCAGGTTGCGCGCAGCGGCGTCTTCCTCCTCGGTGCACGAGAGAACGAAGCTCGGCGCCGCGCCGAACCGCTCCAGTCTGGCGCAGGATGCTTTCAAACAATTGCCGCGCCCGGTCGCCGTGCACCGGGTCTGAATACAGAACTCCCACAGTAGGGCTGCGGACCGGTCTGGCTTGCAGAATCGGACCACGTTCCTTTACGATTTTGATCACTGCTTCCAATTCTGTTTGGGCCACGGCGAAGGGAGCGCTCTTGACCGTGGCGATGCGCTGGCCCGTCCGGGCGAAGCTGAAGTTGGGCGTGGTGGCGATGACGACGCTGGTCAGCCCATTGACTTGCTTTAATAGATCGTCGTCGACCAGAACGCAGCAGTCTTCGGTAGCAAACAGGTTGGCACGGCCTCCCGCAGCCAGCCGGATTTCGAGGCATCCACACCCAATCTCCTGAGCCGCTTGGCTCACGGCCTCGTCTTCGCCTATTTCCCCATCCTCGAGTTCGGTGACCCAAACCTGGCCCAGGCCTTCGGTCTCGAGGAGCCGCACGTCCTCTTCGTTCAGAACGTGCCCTTTCCCCAATAACTTGCGGCCGCTAGGACGAAAGATCGTGCAACATAGAATTCTACCGGTAGATTCCCGGATATCGACAGTTCGCGGTTTCATTTTGTCCCCCGATCGCTTGCCCGGCCGTTACACCCACCCTGGAGTGAGCATGCACAAATTTCGGACGAACCTCTGTTATTCGCAAATCAGCCTGCACTGCCTGGACTTGCAAGATCATAGTGGAGGAATGTTTGCAACAATCTCCGAAAGATTTCGTTTATTCTTCACCTGTGGCCGAGAATGACGCTGGTTCCCACTCGGTCGCCTGCTAATAACTTGCCGATGATACCGGAGTGGGCTCCCGGCGCAATGAGTACTTGCGCCACTCCGTGTTTTAATGCGGTTACAGCCGCATCGATTTTGGCCTGCATGCCGCCGGTGGCCACGCCGGAGGAAATGAGCTGAAGCGCTTGTTCCGCCGTAAGCTCCGCGCACGTCCGGCCTGAGATATCGGCTACTCCCTCCACGTCAGTCAGGAAAATCAAGCGATCGGCGGCAAATGCCTGAGCGCAGGCCGCGGCCATTTGATCCCCATTTATGTTGAATATGGAGCCATTTCGGTTTCCCGCCACGCAGGCGATTACCGGCAAATAGGATTCTTTTACCAGTATTTCTAACAGGCGGCCATCGGCTGCCTCCGGTTTTCCCACATGCCCTAACGCCGGGTCAAGCTGGATGGCGTCCACGAGTTTGCCGCTTAGGCCGCTCAGGCCCACGGGATTTGCGCCCGCCGCACGGAAGGCCGTCACCAGTTGCGCGTTGACGCTTCCCGCGAAAACCTTGACGACGGCATCAATGACTTCGTCGGTAGTCACGCGCAGGCCATTGACGAAGCGGCTCTCGATGCCGCGTTCCGCGAGGAAACGGGTCATCTGTTTGCCTCCGCCGTGGACTACCACGACCTGCTCCCGCTCGGCGACTTGCGCGATCTCTCGCGCCAGCCGCTCCCGCGACTCGGGCGCGTCGAGCAGGGTACCGCCCAGCTTGATCAGCAGTCTCATAGAAGGCCGGCGGTTTCCGGAAACCCAAGTAACAGATTCATGTTCTGCACCGCTTGCCCTGCCGCCCCCTTGCCTAAATTATCGATAGCGGCAATCACCACCGCGCGCCCGGTCACGGGATCGAAGTGGACACCGATATCGCAGAAATTCGTGTGCGCGACAGCGTGCAGGTCAGGCGCCTGGCCGGGTGCGTATAAGCGCACGAACGGTTCCTGCGCGTAGGCTTTCTGGTAGATTGCCAGTAATCCAGCCGCGGACTCGACATTGCGGGCTCGAAAATAAATAGTCTCGAGAATACCCCGGTGGATCGGCAGCAATTGTGCCGTGAAACTCAGCTCGTTTTCCTCCAAACCCGACGTGCGCAGCACCTCCGGTACGTGCCGGTGATTCAGGACTGAATAGACCGAAAAGTTTTCGGTGACTTCGCAAAAGCTGGTCTTGAGCGAGGGCTTCCGACCGGCTCCGCTGACACCCGATTTGGCGTCGCAAACAATTCCGGCTTCGCGGACGATAACACCTGCATCCACTAACGGCTTGATCGCCAGATTCGCCGCGGTGGGGTAACAGCCAGGGTTCGAAATCAAGCGTGCCGCCGGAATCCGCGACCGGTAAAATTCCGGCAATCCATAAACGGCTTCGGCGAGCAGATCCGGCTGATGGTGAGGCTCGTTGTACCAGCGCCGGTAGTTTTCGACTGTGCCCAAACGGAACGCACCGCTGAGGTCGATCACCTTGGCGCCGGATTTGAGCAACGCCGGCGTCAGTTCCAGCGACACGTCGGCCGGAGTGGCCAGAAAGACGACCGCCAAGCCCTCGGCCTGAACCGTATCGGGAGCAAATTTTACGCGACGCGGCCCGGCATGCCCCACCGGGCGAGGGTGGTCCTCTGCATCGCGATGCTCGAGGAGCACCGGCTCGACCTGCGGATGCTTTTCGAGAATGCCTATGAGTTCCGCTCCGCTGTAGCCGCGGAAGCCGACTATGCCAACTGGAATGGTCATGAGTAAATATTCATCTCACTGAATAATTATACATTACTCTCTAAAACCGTCATACAGCTATACTAAAGAAGTCTGCCCCGCGCGCGGTCCGACTCTGTAAATCCCAGGCATGCTATCCCTCAATAACATTTCCATGCGCTACGGCGCTCGCATCCTGTTTGAGGATGTTACAACCACTTTCCAAACAGGCCGCCGCTATGCGGTCACTGGCCCGAACGGCGCCGGTAAGTCCACGCTGATGAAAATCATCACCGGCGAGATTGAGCCTAGCAAGGGCTCCGTCACGCGGCCCAAGAAGATGGGCGTGCTGAGCCAGGATCAGTTTGCTTTCGACGCTTTCCGGGTCATCGACACGGTGATCATGGGCAACGCGCCGCTATGGGCGGCACTACAGGAACGCGAAGTACTCTACGAAAAGGATTCGGACACGCTCACCGACGCCGACGGGATGCGTTTGGGCGAGCTCGAGGGCATCGTCGGCGACGAGGGCGGCTACACTGCTGAAACCGACGCAGCCGTGTTGCTCGATGGTCTGGATATTCCCGAGGCGCTGCATGAGCGCAAGATGAGTGAACTACAGGGCGGCCAGAAGGTTCGCGTCCTGCTGGCCCAGGCGCTCTATGGCACGCCGAGCGTGCTGTTGCTCGACGAACCGACGAACAATCTGGATTTGGATTCGGTCCACTGGCTCCAGGACTATCTGATCCGCTACCCCGGCTGCCTGATCGTCATTTCGCACGATCGCCATTTCCTTAACGAAGTCTGCACCCACATTGCGGACATCGATTACGAAACCATCATCATGTATCCGGGCGGCTACGACGACATGGTGCTGCAGAAAACGCAAATCCGCACTCGGATCGAGTCGCAAAACGCGCAGCGTGAGAAGAAAATCGAGCAGTTGAACGAATTTATCCAGCGTTTCTCGGCTGGCACACGTTCTTCACAGGTCACCTCGCGCAAGAAGGAAGTCGAGCGCTTGCAGACTTCCGACCTGGCTCGTTCGAACATTGCGCGGCCCTTCATTCGCTTTGAGATGAAACGCCCTTCGGGACGCCATCCGCTGGAGATCAAAGCGCTGTCGAAAGCTTATGGCGATACCAAGGTGGTCAGCAACTTCACGGCCAGCATCAGCCGCGGCGAAAAGATTGCGCTGATGGGACGCAACGGGGCGGGGAAGACCACCATGCTGCGCTCAATCGTCGAGCCCGGCTTCGCCGACGCTGGCCTGGCCGACTGGGGGCATGAAGTGTCGGTCGGTTATTTCGCGCAAGATCATCGCGAGTCGATTCCCAAGGGCTTCACGTTGCTCGAATTCCTCCACAGTTTCGATCCGCAAGCGGCGCAGGAAGAGTTGCGCGGGTTGCTTGGGCAGATGCTGTTTTCAGGCGATGATGCGCTGAAGAAGACCGACGCTCTTTCGGGCGGCGAGGCGGCGCGCATCATTTTTTGTAAGCTGATGCTCGAAAAACCTAACTTCCTGGTGCTCGACGAACCGACCAATCACTTGGATCTCGAATCCATCAACGCGCTCAATATTGCGCTGCAGAAGTACGACGGCACGGTTCTGCTGGTCACGCACGATCATGACGTGATTGATGAAGTGGCTACCCGTATCTGGCACTTCGATCATGGACGGATTGAAGATTTCAAGGGCCCTTACGAAGAGTACATGAGCCAGGCGAAGCAGACAGTAGGGTAAACGCTCTTTGCACGCGCCGATATCTAGTAGTCCAAACGCATGGGGAGGCGATGGACGTTCGCTTCTTCGGCTAGTTGGTAGAATACCGAGAATGCGAATCGGGCGCCGCATTCAAGGGGTGCGCCATGCTCTGATCCGTCCTGTCTCCACCTCGCAATCATTTGATCGGATGCCTGCCACGTGCGTTTGTTCAGCTCCTTAAGCTGCCGGGCCAAGGCAACGCTCGAACCGATTAGAATTGGGTTACCTCCTACATCCTCAGTCTTGAATACGAAACCGAACGAGCCAGGAAGCCAAAGCTCGACTTCATAGAGATGCGAATAACGCGAATGAAACGATGTCGCCGTTGACGCCACATAGGCCGGATCAATGCCAAATTGGTCGACGGAACCGTAGGGTCTATTCAGGTTATGCTGCTCGTCATACGCCGCCCATAGTAAGAGATCGGAGTAACAATCCCAGGCGGGTTTGTCGGTGAAATATGGGGCCTCTGGTCCCTCGTCCCAGTCTAGAGGCTTCGACAGATTTTCTCCCAGAGCCTCTGTAAGGTTTTCGCGCCATGTCAGAACAGTAGGGCGAATCTCTTCGGGATCCCTAATGGCGTCTTTCGGATCGTGCCTTCGAATTACCTGGAGATCCAGCCCCATTTCCTTTGCAGCTTTTTGGGCCATCAGTTCCCAGTCACCGGCATAATACCGGGTCAACGATCCTACGTAGACATCGAGGCCCATTACGTTCTGAACTTCTCTATTGATCCGTCTCGAATAATGACTTCGGTAGACCGCATTGTCGAATGATACTCAATAGCGTTCCTCGGCGCAGCGGATTGTGGAGTGGGACCGGCACTGTAACCGTACCCTGATCAGTCGTCCGCTGCATGATGCGATGACTGCCCCGCTGGCGTACTATTCGAAACCCGCCGGACTCCAGAATCCGGCAGACTTCATTGCCGGAAAGGACTCGCAACCTACCCAACCGGTACCTCAACCTGCGTCACAAAGACTTCGTGATGAAGGCGTTTAGAAACCTCCGCTTCGTCAGCGGTTTCGAAGAACAAAGTCAGAGCTTCGACCAGATTGGTGCGTGCGTCTTCGATGGTTGACCCTTGGCTGGCGATGTCCAACTCGGGACAAAGAGCGACAAACCCATCGTCCTCGCGCTCAATGATCGCTGTCAGGCGCTGCAGGCGTTGCATGCTTTTAGTCTACTCGGTTATCCAGCTTGAGCAGCTTCCTGAACTTTTCTACTTCTTTGGGAGTCAGCGAACGGTAGCGCGCCGGCGCAATGTCCAGTTCCAGGAACCCAATCTTCACTCGGCGCAGCTTCTCCACCAGCTTGCCGAAATGTTTGAACATGATGCGGATCTGGTTCTGCCGGCCCTCGGTAATTTTCACTTCGTACCAAGGGTTCGTGCCGTGCTTGATACGCTTCAGTTCGGAGGGCGCCGTGCGGCGGCCGTGCAGGGGGATGCCGTCGCGAAATTGCTTCTCCTGCGCCTCGGTGAGCGCGCCGTTGACCTTCACCACGTAGGTTTTCGTGACGTGGTTGGCCGGCGCAGTGAGGCGGTGCGCGAACTCGCCGTCGTTGGTCAGCAGAAGCAGCCCTTCGCTGTGATAATCCAAACGGCCCACGGGGAAAACACGCTCGCGCACGCCGCGCATCAGGTGCATGACGGTCTGGCGACCCTCGGGATCGGAAACCGTGGTCATACATTCCTTAGGTTTGTTGAGCGCGATGTAAGTAAGGTGCTTTGGGGCGCGCAGCAGACGGCCGTCTACTTTAATATGGTCGGTCTCAATATCGGCTTTGGAGCCCAACTCGGTGACGGTCTTCCCGTTCACCGTCACGCGGCCTTCGACGATGAGTTCTTCGGCTTTGCGGCGGCTGGTCACGCCGGCCTGCGATAGAAGTTTTTGGAGGCGCTCTTCAGGCATGTTCCGCCGACGTGTCGTCCGCTGCAAGCGGCAGTTCAGCCTGCGTCTCGGGCTCCGCTTCGCTAACCGACAACCGCCCGAGCTCCTCGAATTCCTTCAGCGTCGGCAGCTCGCTCAAATCCTTCAATCCAAACTGCACTAGGAACTCTTTGGTGGTTTTGTAAAGGATAGGTTTACCGACGACGCTCTTGCGCCCCGCTTCCGCGATCAGCTTGCGGTCGAGCAGGGTTTGCAGCACACTCGCCCCCTGCACGCCGCGGATATCCATGATCTCGGGCGTAGTCACCGGCTGTTTGTAGGCGATCACCGCCAGTGTTTCGAGCGCCGCAAGCGACAGCTTCAGCGGCGGCGTCAGCTTTTTTACGAAGGAGCGCACGGCCTCGTGGTGCTCGGCCTTGGTGGCCATCTTATAGCCGCCGGCGATTTCGCGAATGCCCAATCCATGGCCAGGCGCGGCGAATTCCTCCACTAGTTCATCCAGTAGCCGCTTGACTACATCGATGGGCCGCTCGAGCGCCGCCGCCATTTGCTGGGCGGAGAGCGGCTCGTCGGTCACGTAAACGATGGCCTCCAGGATCGCCTTCAATTGGGCGTCTGCGTTCTCCGCCGGCCGTTCTTCGGCGAGTTGCGAAACGTCGATTTCTTCCATGGATCTTCCCTACTGATATCCTTCGTCAATTGCGGCCAAATTGGTTTCGGTCGAAAACGCCGCCTCGAATCCCTTCAACCGCTTCAGCCCGATATCGCCAAACGCATCGGCCTGTGTCAGACCGAGGGCCTGCAGCTTCACCAGCTCCAGCAGCGCCAGGAAGAGGCAGATCATCGCGCGGCGGCTGCGCTGGCGCTCAAACAGCTCGCGGGCGTTCACCACGTGATGCCGGCTCTCATTGTCAAAGATAGTCCGCACATAGCGGATCATGTCCGGCACGGAGACGTCTTCGTTTTCGACCTCATACACCGGCCGGTTCTTGGCGCGCTCCATCACGCCCTGAAAAGTCTTCACCAGATCGTTCAGCGTCACTGCCAAGCCCGGTGTGCCGTCGTCCTCGGCCCTGAACTGTTCAATTTGTGGGTTGGACCACACCGCTTCTTCCACCACACGCTTCTGATGCAGCATCTCGGCGGCGCTCTTGAAGCGCTCGTGCTCGAGTAACTGGTTCACCAGTTCTTGGCGCGGGTCTTCTTCGGGCGCGATTTCGAGCAATGCCGGGTCCCGCGGCAACAGCAATTTCGATTTGATCTGGATGAGGGTCGCCGCCATGTAAATGAATTCGGCGCTCAGCTCCACGTCCATCTCCAGGGCCTTCTGCATGTACTCCAGATACTGGGCCGTGATTTGCGCGATGGGAATGTCGTAGATATTAATCTCCTGCTTGCGGATCAAGTCCAGCAGCAGGTCGAGCGGTCCATCGTAATGTTCCAGATGAAAATTGAGCGGAGACGACACTGCAATCCAGGATAGCAAGGGGCCAAGCGGAGAGTCCGATTACATTGTGCTGATTCTGATGTAACGCTTGATATCCTGCCGGTTCGCGATCAAGCCGGCACGGACCGCCGCGAGCATAAAAAGTCCGAAAGCCTTTGTTAGGCGCATGGGCCCACCTCATTGAAGTCTAGCAAAGTGATTGTTCTCCGCAGTCGCATTTGCTGTTTCAATGCACCTGATTCAGCCGCTTACGACCGGAATCCGGCGTTTTCGATCCCAAAAAATTCAGGGTTACGTCCGCAGTCTTCGCGTCTTCGTTCACCTTGATTTGTGAAGTAGTCTCCCCCAGGTTGTCGAAAATCCCCTCGTCCTTGATTTCCTTCAGAAACGTTTCGGGATAACCTGCATCGAATGGTTTCCCTTCTTTGGCGCCCCACATCTTGCGGATGGCTGGTTCGCTGATCAAATCCAAGCCGCGGATTTCGAGTTTGCCGTAAGTGAAAATAGGACCGGCTTCGACGTTCACCGCCAGATCGACGATGTGGTCCTTATCGTTCACTGTGCGGTCCGCCCGCGCGATCGCGTGCAGATAGCCGGTGCTCTTGAAGCGCTTGACGATGCGATCGAGCCCGGTCTTGATCTCGTCGAAGTTTATTGTGTCGTCCTTGCGCCACTTGACCAGGTCCTCGAGCTCCTTGGCCTGTTTCGTGGCGGCGCCAGTGAAACGCACCTCGCCCAATTTATAAAGCGGGCCTTCTTCGACAGCCACCGTTACGGAAACGCCCACCACCTCAGGGTGCGTCGACGGCTCCGCGATAATCTTCGGAAACGCAACCCGCACACGGCCGCGTGCCTCATACATCGGGCGGACGCTGGCATCGAGCAGGCGTCGAACGGCGGCGTCGCTGAACTCGGTACCAACAGCTACGTCGGCAAACTTATTGAGCAGTTCGGTCGCCGGAACCGATTCGTTGCCGGTGAGATGAACCTCCGAAATGCGCGGACGTTCTCCCGAGGAGCGGAATAGAATCGCAGGGTCGCCGGGAAGATCGTAATTCAGTTTGCCCTCGACTTTGACCTTGCCTCCCAGCGCCTGTTCCAGCGTTCGCTCGTAGCGGTCGAGCACCTGGCGCGTTGCGGGGATTACTTGTGCCATCAGGATCTCCTGTTTGGCCAAGGCGGCGCGCAGAGTTTCGTCCGCGGCCGGGAGGTCTTCAAAGCGGTAAGCGTACGTAAGCGCGACTTCGGCCACGTCGAAGGTTGCGTCGTAACCGGTCTTGGCGACGTTGGGCTTGAACTCGTAGCCTACGCTTTCAAACGCTCCGGTTTCGAGCAGCCGCGCGCGGGCCACGTCGAAATTATCTTTGCTGACGGCTTGCCCGATCTTGAGGCCGGAAGCGCCGATGATCTGCGCCGGAGTGAAGCGCTTGTTTCCCTGGATCGTCAGATTGGTAAGGGGGTAGGGAACCGAGGGAGACTGCGCGGGAGTCAATAGAGTGAATGAAAACAAGCTCAGGAGCCACGCGCGCATACGTACATTCTACGTGGCTCGCGATTCCCAGGTTGCCTGCGGGTATTGATTTCCGAGCCGGATGGTTTCAAAATCCCTAGTAAGACTTCTAATTCGCCCTGCTACACTAAAAGAAAAACCATGACATATGATGTGATCGTCCTTGGGAGCGGTCCCGGGGGATACTCAGCGGCCATTCGTGCGGGACAGTACGGTTTGAAGGCCGCCCTAATCGAAAAAGACGCCAAACTGGGGGGGTGTTGCCTCCATGTGGGCTGCATTCCCACCAAATCGTTCCTGCATACGGCCGATGTTTGGGAGCATTTCCAGAACTCGATCGAAGACGGTATCCACTGCGAGAATCCGCGCCTCGATTTTCCCCTGGTTCTAGAGCGCAAGAACAAAATCGTCGCTAAGCACGCCAAGGGCGTCGAGTTCCTGATGAAGAAGAACAAGGTGGACGTGATCAAGGGTTTCGGCCGGCTGGCTGGGCCTGGCAAGATCGAAGTCACCTCTCCGGCTGGCACGCAGATCGTCGAAGCGAAGAACATAGTGCTGGCCACGGGTTCGGAGGCGCGTATGCTTCCTGGACTTGTGCCGGATGCCAAACGCATCCTCACCAACATCGAAATCCTGAATCTGAATTACGTCCCGAAGTCGCTAGCAGTTTTGGGCGCGGGTGCGGTGGGCGTGGAGTTCGCGTCCTGTTTCCACCGTTTTGGATCCAAAGTCAGTCTGTTTGAAATGCTTCCGCGCATCGTGCCGGTCGAAGACGAGGATATCTCGCGGGATCTCGAGCGTTACTTCAAAAAGAGCGGCATTAGGGTCGAGACCGGGGCCAAGGTAACGAACGTCGCGACTACCGATACCGGTGTGCGCTTCACGGCAACGCTGGCCAATGGCAAGGAAGAAACGGTCGAAGCCGAAGCGCTGCTGGTGGCCATCGGCCGCAAACCCAATACGGAAAACATTGGTCTCGAAGGTACCCGCGTCCAACTTGACCGCGGATTCATCAAAGTGGACCCCTTCCAGCGTACCGGTGAGCCGGGCATCTATGCGATCGGCGATATTGTCGCCGGAACGCCCCAGTTGGCCCATGTGGCGACCGCCGAGGGTATGGTCGCGATCGCGCACATCGCCGGTAAACCAGTTACTCCGGTGAATAAGAATCGGATTCCCGGAGCCACCTACACCGAGCCGGGTATCGGCAGCGTGGGTCTTACGGAGGCGCAGGCGCGCTCTCAGGGCTACGACGTCAAAATCGGCAAGTTCCCCTTTGCGGCGAATAGCAAGGCCAGTATCCTGGGGCAGCACGACGGCTTCGTCAAGATTGTTTCGGACGCCAAATACGGCGAAATTCTGGGTGTGCATATTATCGGCCCGGAGGCCTTCGAGCTGATCGGCGAAGGTGTGCTGGCCATGGAAGCCGAAGCCACGGTGGAAACGCTGACCCACACCATTCACGCGCACCCCACCATCTACGAAGCCCTGGGCGAGGCGTTTAATGCTGTGTACGGTCAAGCCATCAATGCCTGAGACCGTAACAGCCGTGGCCGCCTGCGAGCTGCGCGATCTGGGCCGCGTGCGCTATGCCGATGCGTTCGCACTCCAGCAGCAGTTCGTCGACCGCCGCAAGCGCGGAGAGATTGCGGATCAACTTTTGATCGTCGAGCACCCGCACGTCATCACCATGGGACGCAACGGCCATGACGAAAATCTACTGGCCGCGCCGGAATTGCTCGAACGCGCGGGCATCGAATTTCATCGCACCGATCGTGGGGGCGATGCCACCTATCACGGGCCCGGCCAGATTGTCGGCTACCCGATCGTTGATTTGCGAGAATGGAAACGCGATGTGGTTGCCTATGTGCGCGCTTTGGAACAAGTGTTGATAGAGGCGCTGGGGGAGTTTGGGATCGCTGCGGGACGCGAATCCGGGGCCACCGGCGTATGGACTACGCAGGGTAAGATCGCCGCCATCGGCGTACACATCAGCCGCTGGGTCACGTCCCATGGTTTCGCGCTGAACGTAGATACGGATTTGAGTTATTTCCGGTACATCGTACCGTGTGGTTTGACAAAACCGGTGACCTCGATGCGGGAACTCGGGTGCCAGGCAGAGCGCGATCAAATCGTCGCCGCCATTGGCCGTAGCTTCGCGCACGGATTTGACCGGGAAGTGGAGAACATATGATCGACGTCATCATGCCCCAAATGGGCGAAAGCATTGTTGAAGGAACTTTGACCAAATGGCTGAAAAAGCCCGGCGAGCGTGTCGAGCGCGACGAGCCGCTGTTTGAAATCTCCACCGACAAAGTAGATACTGAGATTCCTTCGCCCATCGCCGGTACCCTGGGCGAAATCCTGGTGCAGGAAGGGACCACCGTCGGCATTAACACAGTGGTGGGAAGAATTAGCGATGGCGCGGGAGCTACGGCGGCGGCGCCTCCAGCGGCAGCCGCGAATCCACCAGCGCCGGCCGCAACTCCAGCAGCCCCTGCCTCCACGCCAGCACCCGCCGCCCCCACCCCTGCTGCTGCCGCGCAGGCACCCGCTGCCACTCCCGCTCCGGCACCCGTTGCCGCGGCTACAGCGACTCCGGTGGCCGAAGAAGCTGCTGGCCCGCTTTCTCCACTGGTGCGCAAAATGGCGCGCGAGAATAATATCGACCTAAATCAGATTCGAGGCACCGGCGCGGGTGGCCGGATTACCAAGCAGGATCTGGAATCGCATTTGACTGGGCGAACTGCCGCTCCCGCGCAGGTCTCTCCCGCAGCACAAGCTGCTCCGCCGCCGCCTCCGGCTCCGGCAGAAGTTGTGCAATCACCACCGCCGGTCCAGCAAGCTCCGCCGCCGCGCACACAGGCGATACAACCGGTCCAGGAGCAAGCCCATTTCCGCGGGGAAGCTCCTGCCGCGCGCGTCGAGCCTATGAGCGTCATGCGCCAGAAGATTGCCGAACACATGGTGTTCAGTAAGCGCACTTCCGTGCATGTCACCACGGTGCACAAGGTGGACATGACCCGCATCACCAAAATGCGCGACCGCGTGAAAGGCGAATTTCAGGCGCGGCACGGCTTTAGTCTGACGTTCCTGCCGTTCGTCATGCGTGCCACCACCGCCGCTCTGCAGGCTTTCCCGCTGCTCAATAGTTCGATCGACGGGACCAACATTATTTACCATCGCGATATCAACCTCGGGATGGCAGTGGCGCTTGAAAACGGCTTGATCGTGCCGGTGATCCGCAATGCCGACGAAAAGAATGTGGTCGGGCTACAGCGCTCGATCGCGGATCTGGCGTCGAGGGCGCGGTCGCGGCAGCTCCGCCCCGATGAGGTCCAGGCGGGCACGTTTTCGATCACCAACTTCGGCAGCTTCGGCAGTGTATTCGCCACGCCGGTCATCAATCAGCCGCAGGTGGGCATCTTAGGCGTCGGCACGGTCGAGAAAGTTCCAGTGGTGGTCGACGACGCCATTGCCATACGGTCGGTATGCTACCTGGCGCTGACCTTCGATCATCGTTTGATCGACGGCGCGCTGGGCGATCAGTTTACCCAAAAGGTGAAGGCAATCCTCGAAAACTGGAGCGAGGAAGTACTGTAGAGGCTACTGTTTCTTCGCCGGCGATGTGATGGGCGGCACCAGCGGTTTAGGTGCGGCCGATGGAGCCGGTGCTGGCGGACGCGCTGCAGGTGGCGCCGAACGTGCCGGTGTCCCCGACGAGGTCGGGGTAAACGACGTCTTGTCGTAGAGATCAATCACTTCCTTGGTGATATCGACGGTGTTCGAGGCGTAGAGCACCGGCGTGTTTTGATTGCTCACGTCGAGTACAATCGCGAACCCGTTCTGTTGCGCGTACTTGTCGATTATGGCCATCATCTTCTGTCCCAGCACATTGACCAGCTTTTGCTGTTCGGCTTCGAGCTCGGCCTGTGCGTCCTCTAGCTGGCGGTTATAGCTCTTGGTTTTGGTATCGATATTGCGCGTGAGATCTTCCTTGGCGCTGTCGGAAAGCGTATTGCCGCCGCGCTGCAACCGGTCCTGTAAATCCTTGATCTCGGATTGCCTGCTTTCCAGTTCCTTCTTGCGCGGTCCCAGCTTGGTTTCAAGCTCTGCGGCGGCCTTCTGGCCTTCCTTGGTGGCTGCCAGCGCCGCCTGGATTTGAATCACACCCACCTTAGTGGGAGCGGCGGAAGCTGCCGCCGGGGCAGCCGCTGGCGCTTGCGCCATCGCCAATCCGGCCATCCCTGCGCCCAGCACGGTCATCGCGAACAGATTCTTGATCACAGCCAAACTCCTGAAATAATTTTCTCTTATGCTAACACGTGCAGTCGCCCGCTCAGAAGGTTCGGCCCACTGAGAACCGGAACAGCGAGCGTTTCTCACGGTACGGGAAGATATTACCGACTTGCGACAGTGCTTGCAAGAAGGACGCTTCGTTGGGGAAGAAACTGCGGTCGGTCACAATCGGCCCCTGTATATTCTCCTGGACGATCCAGGGATTGTAGGCCCAATAAATGCGGAACGGAGCGTTCACCACCGGCATCAGCACCTGCAGTTCGATCCCGGTGGAGGCGCGGATCTTTTGTGTTCCGGCGGCGATCACGGCCTTATCGGCAAAATTGGCTTCCGGGAACTCCGTGTTCAATTGCAGAATCCGGTCCGGATTAATCTTCAACTGGCTGGTGTTGGTGAGCCGGTTCATGCCGGCATCAAAGAATAACGCCAGGCCCACCGGCCCCACGATGGGTATTCGGTATTCGAAATTTCCCACTAGCGCGGTATCGCCGCCGGGTGTCACCAGCTGGTAAGAAGGTACCTTGTTCACGACATTCGCGAACGTAGGATTGCCGTTGGCGTCTATGATTCGCTGCTGCCTCGGGCTGCCATCGGCGTTGAGCAAGTTCACGTTCGCCTCGACCGGCACGAAGGCAATGGGGCTGATGGCCCAGATATCGAATCCGCGCACATCGTTTTCACCGCCCATGAAGAAGCGGTTGAAGGGAGGCGCCGTCTTTCCGCCAAAGCCGGTCAGGTAGCGACCCGAGAAATGCGCACCGACGACGTGCGTTCTCCCCAGTCCCTTGTGAAAATATTTGGCGTCGATCACGGGCTCGATTTGGTTTACATTGCCGCCCAGAATGCTTCCGGAAAACTGCAATGACATCGACAAAGCCTTGCCCGCTGTGGGGGTGATGGGGTGGTTGACCGTGTTGTAGGTGAAGCTCGGAGTGATGGTCGAAGAACGGATGCCGGCGAGCTGATTGGGTCCGTTGATGTTCAGGAAGTTGAGATAGGTGTAATAAGAAGTCGCGGCATCGGTCAGGGTATGGACGCTCTGAATGGTGTACCCATAGCTGAGACCTAAGCGCGCAAAGCTGCGCCGCAGAGGATAGCTGGTGAATACCGTGAAACCTTTTGAATTCGAAACGTAATTCAACAGGTTCTGCTGGCCCAATTGATTGAAGAGCGAAGTCAAATTCTGGCCGGCGAGGATGGAGGCTTGGCGCGCCTGGTTATAGTCGAACCGCTGGAAGAATACCGTGGCGCCTACTTGCATGGGGCGGTCGAGGAAATACGGTTCGGTGAACCCGAGTGTGACGTCGCGCTGCACGGTCCCCAGGGTGGTCTGCAGGCTCAGCGTCTCACCCAGTCCCACTAGATTGTTCGTCGAATAACCGAAGCCGAGGAAGCTGCCGGAGATTCCGGAAACGCCGCCGTTGAGCTGAACCGAATTCTTGCCTTTTTCTTTGACCTTCAGCGTGAGATCCACGGTGCTGGTTTTCTGGTCGCGCTTTATGTCCACTGCATCTTCGGCTTTGAGGGCCTCGAAGTACCCCAATTGGTTGAGCCGCAGAACGCTCAACTCCCAGAGGCGGGTGTTATAGACATCGCCTTCGTCAATCAGCAATTCGCGGCG
>JANXXL010000277.1 GCA_025350625.1 Bryobacterales bacterium
TCCGGCCGCTGGGCTTCAACTGGAAAATTGGCATCGGACTCATTACATCGCTGGCCGCGCGCGAAGTGATCGTGGGCACGCTCGGCACCATCTATGGGATCGAAGGAACCACGCAGTCCGTCGGCTTGCAGGCGGCCCTGCGCCAGGATCTCACCCCGGGGGGCGCGGCGGCCCTGCTGGTGTTCTTCGCCTTCGCGATGCAGTGTATGTCTACGGTGGCCGTAGTGCGCCGCGAAACCGCCGGCTGGCGCTGGCCCATCATCCAATTCGCCTACATGACGGTCTTCGCCTACGTTTTCGCATTTCTAACGAACCGCATTGTCTCGTTGTGGTTCTGAGTTGAATCGGTTCGGTCCACTCCGTCATCTATTGTTTGGTTGGTAACATTAAACGTGCATAACGTCATCATTCTTGGTTCGGGCTGCGCCGGGAGCACGGCCGCCATCTACACCGGCCGCGCTGGTTTAAACCCGCTGGTCGTCATTGGACATGAGCCCGGCGGCCAGCTTTCGCTCACTACTGAAGTCGAGAATTTCCCCGGATTTCCCGAGGGAATCAACGGGCCGGATCTCGTCGCCAGCATGCAGAAGCAAGCCGAGCGCTTCGGCGCCGTCTATGTCTACGGCACCGTGCTCGAAGCGGATCTCTCAAAGCGCCCCTTCCGCCTGAATATCGACGGCGAGTGGCAGGAGTCGAGCACGCTGATCATCGCCACGGGCGCCTCCGCGCGCTGGCTGGGCTTGCCCAACGAACAAAAGCTGATCGGCCGCGGCGTGAGTTCCTGCGCTACCTGCGACGGGGCCTTCTATAAAGGCGGCCGAATCGTGGTGATCGGCGGCGGCGATTCCGCTATGGAAGAAGCCACCTTCCTCACCCGTTTCGGAGACACCATCACCCTGGTGCATCGCAGCGACAGTTTCCGTGCGTCGAAGATCATGCTCGACCGCGCCCGCGCCAACGACAAAATCAAATTCCTGACCAACACCGTGGTCGAAGACGTCTACGACGTCTCGAAGAACATCGTCACCGGCGTGAAGCTGCACGATCTCAAGACGGGTCGCACCTGGGATCAGGACGCAGACGGCTACTTCGTCGCCATCGGCCACATTCCCAATACCAAGCCGTTCGTCGGCCAGATCGATCTCGACCCCGACGGCTATATCCTCTCTAAAGGCGGCGCGCGCACCAACATCACGGGCGTCTTCCATGCCGGCGACGTCCAGGACCGCACCTATCGCCAGGCCGTAACGGCAGCCGGGGCTGGCTGCATGGCCGCGATCGAAGCGGAGCGGTTTTTAGCGGAGGGGCACTGAAGGGGCTGGTCGCGCTGCCAATAAACCGTGGGTCTCGGCGCATTTGGGCCGCATGGCGGTCGCCAGACGCACTGCTGATCATAGGCGGTCTGCGGCGCTACATTAGGAAATCAAAACGCTGCGAAAAAAGTATAACAGGCTAGGAACCCGTGACTTATGGAGGAACAGGGGACGGCATTTCGCCGCCATTGAAGCCGTGGTTCTTACGTGTAAAGTTCACTGAACCTGTGCTAGGTTAACGGTATGAAGCTTCCTGCCCGGGTTGACTCCAATTCCGAGGTCATGATGGGTAAACCCTGCATCAAGGGAACTCGCATTCCGGTGTATCTGCTTTTGCAAAAGATGGCCGCAGGCGAGGACGCGGATCAACTGCTCGTAACGTATCCGCAACTCGCCAAGGAAGACCTGCTGGCTTGCCTGGAATATGCCGCGGCGCTGGCTGGTGAAGAAGTCGTCCTAGCCGAGGCGTGAGGTTTCTACTGGACGAAAATCTATCTCGCAGGCATGCCGAGCGCTTGCGTGAAGATGGCTATGATGCGGTTGCGGTAATTGAAGAGGACCTGCGTGGCGCAAGCGATCCCATAGTTCGTTCCGCCGCAGTGAAATCTGGACGCGTATTGGTTACGTTGGACGCCGATTTCGGCAACATTGTTCGTTATCCGCCGCAAAACACACCCGGCATTATCTGGCTGCGTCTCCACCCGCCGACCGAAGACAAGATCGAACAAGCTCTCAATCGCTGTATCGCTAAACTGGCCAACGTAGATCTTATGGGAAAGCTGGCAGTAGTGGACGAGGATAAAATTCGGGTGCGCGGATAATGACGCTACGAGATCGGAAAGCCGCATTCGGCTGAAGGCTCAGCGAAGAGCGTCGCGCACGAAGTTGCCCGCAAGATGTGCCAACTTCGTATTAAGGCGAAAATCCAGTAAGCGTAGTTGATCGGGAGAGCGACGGTACCTTCGCGAGTTCCGCGACGTAGCACAATGCCGCTTCCAAATCTGCGTCCGCCAATCCGGGACAACTGGCGATGATTTCGTCACGATTGACCCCAGCCGCCAAATTATCGAGCACTACGGACACCGTGATTCGCGAAGCGCCCGGCTTTACACACTCCCCCGCCACCCCCTACAATCGCTAGGTAACGTTCCATTTGCGCGATCCGCATGAACATTTCCGTGAAAAGTGAATACGCATTGCTAGCGGTCTTCGACCTCGCGCTGCAGCCTCCGGGCGAGCCGGTCAAGATCGCCGACATCGCGCGGCGCCAGACTATACCGCAAAAGTTTTTGGAACTGATCCTAGCCAGCCTAAAACAAGGAGGCTTCGTCGAATCCCGCCGGGGCGCCGAAGGCGGCTATCGACTGGCCAAACCCGCCAACGAAATTACCGTCGGCCAAGTGCTGCGCTTCGTAGATGACGGCAAGCAACCCAAGCGGGTGGCCTCCAACCCATTCCTTTCCATTTGGAAACAGGTAGATTCAGCGGTATCCGGCATCCTCGACCACACCACCTTTGCCGAAGTCGCGCGCACCTGGCAGAAATCGCAAACCCGCTACGTGGCAAACTGGGACATCTGACCCAATGATCTTCCCTGACAATTCATTCAGTATCGGACGCACCCCGCTGGTGCGCCTCAACCGCGTGACCGGAGGCGCGCCAGCAAGCGTGATCGCCAAGATCGAAGGCCGTAATCCTGCCTATTCGGTGAAGTGCCGGATCGGCGCCGCCATGATCTGGGACGCGGAACGCCGTGGAATCCTGAAGCCAGGCCGCGAGTTGATCGAGCCCACCAGCGGCAATACCGGCATCGCCCTGGCTTTCGTCGGAGCCGCGCGCGGTTACGGAGTCACGCTGCTGATGCCGGAAACCATGTCACTGGAGCGCCGCGCCGTGCTGAAATTGCTGGGCGCGAAGATCATCCTGACCGATGGCGCGCTGGGCATGGGCGCCTCCATCGAACGCGCCGAACAAATGGTCGCGGCCGAGCCCCACCGTTGGGTCCTGTTGCAGCAGTTTCAGAATCCCGCTAACCCCGACATCCATTTCAAGACTACCGGCCCAGAGATTTGGGACGACACCCAAGGCCAGGTCGACGCCTTCGTGGCCGGGATCGGCACCGGCGGCACCATCACCGGCGTTTCCCGCTACATCAAGCTGGAAAAGAAGAAAGCGATCTTGTCGGTAGGAGTCGAACCAAGGGGCAGCGCCGTCATCAGTCAGACGCTGGCCGGGAAGCCGCTTGAACCCGGCCCGCATGGCATCCAGGGCATCGGTGCGGGCTTTATCCCAGGGACGCTGGACTTAAAGATGGTCGACCGCGTGGAGCAAGTGGACGACGACGAAGCCATTGATATGGCCCGCCGTCTCGCCAAGGAAGAAGGAATTCTGTGCGGAATCTCCTGCGGCGCGGCGGTGACCGCGGCCGTAAGACTGGCCCACGAACCAGCAATGAAAGGAAAGATGATTGTGGTGATTCTGCCGGATTCCGGCGAGCGGTACCTGAGTTCGGCGCTGGTCGACGACCTGGATTAGTCGCCGCGGCCTCCGAATCCGCAGCAGTCACTTTTTAGGGAGAGAACGGCGGGCGCCTATCTGGGTGAAAAGGGGTGAGGGCGCCCGCCTTTGTAACGGGGATTTAATTACCTATAAAACGAACTTGTCCGTCCTAAGGTTACTGGTTATCGAAAAAAACTTTCTCGCCTATGAATTTGCGGCTTATGTGCCATTTGGCACATCGGTAGCCTTTCCCCAGAGGCCGGGTGCCTTTGGATAAGCCTCAGTAAAGCAAATAGGGGAGGCGCCTCTCCTCGAACTTTTGCACCTGTTCGCGCATTCGCTCATCAATGCCGCCCGGACCTTCACCCGCTTTCAGAGCGTCCACCACCTCTCGGCTGCCGATCAGGAAACGACAGGCTTCGAAGTTTATTTTGCCGGGATAGAGGCGCTGCAAGGCGTACGCTACGTCCAGGCCCAGGCGCACGGAATTCAACTGTTCACGATTTACGATGACAAAGCGCACGCCTTCGATCGTTTTACCAGCGAATGGACCCGACACCGGCGCGAACCTGGTGGGATACGCGCGAACTCCCGGCAGCACCCAGTTGTTCAGGAATCTCGCCAGTTCGACACCGTGAATCCAATCCGCGCCGATCTGCTCGAACGGCGCATCCGTGCCGCGCCCTACCGAATAATTGGGCGAGGCTTCGAGCAGCGCCAGCCCAGGGTAGAGCGCCGCCGCATTCAAACTGCGGAGGTTGGGCGAGGGGTCCGTCCAGCTTAGACCGGTGGAATCGAACCAATCGCCGCGCTGCCAGTTCTTCATTTTGACGACGTGCAGATCCGCACCCCATTTGCGTTCGGCGTTGGCCATGCCGGCGAGCTCGCCCAGAGTCAATCCATGGCGTACCGGCATCGGGTAACATCCGATGAAACTGTGGAGGTTGACATCCAGCACTGGCCCTTCGACGTGCATACCAGTCACCGGATTCGGCCGGTCCAGCACATAGAACGGAATCTTCGCTTTGGCGGCTTCCTCGAGGGCATAGAGCATAGTGCACGAATAGGTGTAGAAACGCGCCCCCGCATCTTGGATATCGAACAGCAATACATCGACGTCACGCAGCATGGCGGGCGTCAAGCGATAGCGTCCGTTGTCGTAGAGGCTCCAGACGGGTAATCCTGTAACGGCGTCCTTGTCGTCTGCCAGGTCTGGACGGTCTTCCTTTCCCGTCAGCCCGTGTTCCGGGGAATAGAGCGCCGTAAGCCGCACGCCAGCTGCGCGCATGGCGTCGATGTTGCGTTGGCCGGTGTGGTCGAGGCCGGTGTGATTGGTGATCAGCCCCACGCGCTTGCCCGCGAGCTCGGCGAACTTTGCGGCCTCCATCACCTCCAGTCCCGTCACGACATCATGATTGGGCGCGCTCATCCGGCGTACTCCCGCGGTTTCGAGAGTTTCATAAACCGGCGCTTCACCTGGTATGCCCACCGCAGCGGCCACCACCGTCGCAATCTTCGATCGCAGCGGATTTAGATTCTTGCCGCCGCGGGGATGAACCGAATTGGTCAGCAAAACGACGTACGTCTTGGATGCCGGATCAATCCACATCGATGGCCCCGTGAAACCGGTGTGCCCGTAAGATCCAAGCGGGAAAAGCTCGCCGCGCGGCGCCGAATATCCGGAGTCGATATCCCATCCCAGCCCCCGCGACACAGGCTGATCCGGAGGCGAATTCGGCGATGTGAACTTCTTCACCGTAAGCGGCGAAAACAGCTTCCCGCCACCGTCAATCAGCATTTGCGCGTACTTCGCAAGATCGCCTGCGGTCGAGAATACACCTGCGTGCCCCGCGACTCCGCCCATCGAGCGCGCTGTGGGATCGTGGACCACTCCGCGCAGCGGCGCGCCGGTGGCAGCATCGATTTCAGTCGGTGCAATCCGAGCGAGTAGCAATGCGGCCGGATGGAATCCCGTCTCCGCCATCCCCAGCGGTTCAAAAATCGCCTCCCGCGCATACTCATCGAGCGACTTGCCGCTCAGCCGATGCACAATCTCGCCCAGCAGGATGAAATTAATGTCGCTATAGACGAATCGCGTCGCGGGTTGCGAGACGGGTTTCTCCGTCAACGCCCGCCGGATACCGGTCTCATAGCCGGTCCAGGCCGGCTGCAGGTCCAGATCCGGACGCAACCCTGAGAAATGCGTCATCAGGTCGCGCACGGTGATGTCGCTGCGGCCCCCCTGGAATTCCGGCAAGTAAGCCGTCACGGGATCGCCAATGCGCAACTTGCCCTGTTCGAAGAGTTTCATCAGCGCCGGGGTCGTGGCCACGACTTTCGTCAGCGACGCAATGTCAAAAATGGTTTCCGCCGTCATCGCCTCGCGCGACGGCATCAGCGCGCGGCTCCCGTATGCCTTGCGATGCACGATCCTGCCGTCGTGCCCCACCAGCAGAACCGCGCCCGGAATCAAGCCTTCCCGTACCGCCGCCTCCACCACCGCATCGAGCGTGGAGGATGCAGAGAACGTCTCCTGCGCCGGCGCGGCCTGTGTGAGCGTCATCACGATTCCGAGCCAGGCGGCCTTCATAGAGCGCGTTGGGACAAACCCTCCAGCAATTCTCCCAGCTCGAAATCTTTGGCCGTGATCCCGCCGGCATCGTGCGTGTTCAGGTCTACCTTTACCTGGTTATAGACGTTGAACCACTCCGGATGATGATTCAGCTTTTCGATCCCCGGCACGGCCGCCTGCATAAACTCCATGGCGTGCTTGAAGTCCGGAAACTTGTATTCCCGATGCAGTTTGCCATCCTTTAGCTTCCAGCCGGCCAGCTTCGGAAGAGCCGCCGCAATCTCCGCATCCGTCATCTTCTTCATTCAAGCCCTCCCGTAAATCGGAATCACCGCGCCGCTAGTGTCCGCCGCAGTCGCCGACGCCAGGAACACAATCAATTTCGCGATCGACTCCGGCGCCACCCAGCGCGAAAAATCCGCGTCTGGCATCGCCTTGCGGTTGACCGGCGTGTCTATTGTCGAAGGCAAAACGACATTCGCCGTTACGCTAAACTTCTTGCCCTCTGCGGCGACATTCTTCACCAGCGCCACCAGCGCCGCCTTCGACACCGCGTAGGCCGCGAAGTTGGGCGACGGCTCGACAGCCATGCGGGCTCCCACCGCGACGATATGCCCGCGCCCCGCCGCCTGCATGGGTTTAAGCGCCGCCCGCATGCAGCAAAAAGCCGCGCGCAGATTTATGTTCATCATCCCGTCCCAGGTCTCATCGCTGGTTTCGGCGATGGTCGAGCCGCCTGCAAATCCTCCCACCAGGTGCACCAATGAATCGAGCGGCCCGAATTCCAGCGCCTGCTTCACCATCGACTCGCAACCATCGGCAGTGGTTACATCGGTCGAAATCGTCTTGAATGTTGAAGGTTCTTTCCATTCCTTGGACACGCCGATGACGGTCGCGCCAGTCGCCAGAAATTCCTGGCAAACGGTTGTTCCCAACCCGCCGTTCGCTCCCGTGATCAGGACATTCATAGGCTAACTATACATCCAGACCCACCGCCCGCATCAACTCGAGAGCATTGCTGCGCTCCACAACGCCTGGCCGCAGATGGTAGTCGAAATGAATCTCGCCGTTCTCGATATGATCCTCAAAGTGCACGTTGCGCGCCCGCTCGCCCAGCGTCCCGGTAATCTCGGCCAGCGCGAGGTCGTGAGTAGTGACCAGACCGATCGCCCCGCCCTCCACCAGACTTCGAATCACTGCCGCGGCTCCGATACGCCGGTCGTGAGAGTTGGTGCCGCTCAGCAGCTCATCAAGCAGGAACAGCGTCGGCTGCCCCGCCCTGGCCAGCTCCACGATATCCCGCAGCCGGCTGATCTCCGCATAAAATCGGGACTTATTGTCTATCAGCGAATCATTCACCCGGATCGACGCTCCCATGCGCAACGGCGCCACGCGCAGACGCGCGCAACACACCGGCGCGCCTGCCCACGCGAGCGCCGTATTCAATCCAATTGCGCGCAACAGCGTACTTTTTCCCGACATATTGGAGCCGCTTACGATCCATAGCGTACACTCGCCCCCCAGCCTTACGTCGTTCCCTACTGCGTGATCTCTAGGGATCAGAGGGTGACGCACATCATCGCCATCGAACAACGGTCCGCCGCCCGAAACCAGTTCCGGGAAAACCGCGTCCGGCCGTTCGAATGCGAACGTCGCCAGCGAGCACAATGCCTCAAACTCGCCCACGGCGGCAATCCATTCCCCGATGTGCGGCCCGTTTTGCCGCCTCCAGGCTTCAATCGCCATGGTGAATTGCGGAATCCACACCAGCGGCGCAGCCAGCAAGCGAAAAAACTGATTGCGCGCCGAGTCGAGGTATTCCACCGCCCGCTCCAGCCGCCTGATTTCCGCCGAGGCGGTCAGCCCGTGCTCGTCGAGCGAGTGCGCCAGCCGCTCCAGGTACGGGGCCGTGAACTTTTCCTTTTCCAGGCGCTCCAGCAGCAGACGGACCAGCTTCAACTCGCGGGCTGGTGTCTCGACAACCAACGCAACGCGCCGCACGCCGTCGAGCACCGCCAGTCCGAAAATCAACTCCGCCAAAACCACGGCCAAGAAGACCACGGGATTCAACCACTGCGCTAGCACCAATACCAACGTAATCACGGCCGAGCACGCGAGCGCGAAGGCCAACAACCGCGCCCCAGGAAAGAAGCGCACCGCCGTCCGTTCGCCCCAGACTTTCATCGCCTGGTCGTCGACGGCCGTGCGAATGTCTTCGCCCATCAGCGCGATGTCTTCCCGCAGGTCCATCCGGTCACGCAGCTCAACCACCGCCGCCTGCCGCGCTGTCACGACTTCCGGCAATGCGGGCGCAAGCAACCACTCGGCCAATATGCGATCGCCGGTAGCCGTGCGAGACGTCGAAAGCAACTCGAACGCGGATGCGGGACCCAGCAGATCCAAATCATCGGAGTATAGATGCTTGGGATCTCGAAAAGCCTCGCCCTGGTGCCCTTTACCAGCCCACCGGTTCTCTATCCGCGCGAGCGCACGCTCGTAATATGCGGTTGCCCGCAAGGCGCGGTCCCGTAGTTTGTCCGAGCGGTCGTGCAAAATCCCCAGGACTACGAAAGCTGCCACCGGTACCACCAGCCACCACGGCGAGAGGGCCCCTGCGCCGATCGCCAGCGCCGCAATTGCCAGCGCCGCCAAGCCAGTCAGCAAGCGCGCATTTCCAAGCTGCCGTGAGCGCCGGTCGCTGGCGACATGGGCGGTGCGCCAGCGCTCTAAACGTGCGCGGTATTCGTCAAGAGGGGATATAGTCTGATTTTGCACTGGAGTCCCTTCAATTCTAAACGCCCCGGCCGCAGCCGCCGTTGTATGCTGGTGTTTCCTGCGAACAGGAGCCCGCTATGCTGCCCCGCCTGCGAATGACTCTCGACTTCATCCCCTCTCCGATTGAGGACAAACCCGGCCTGGTGATTCGCGACCCATTCCATTTCTCCGACGCCACGCTGATCGTCCCACCCCCGCTCATTGAATGTCTGGAGTTCTTCGATGGCGAACACAGCGCCCTTGACCTGCGCGCCCATCTGGTACGCATTACCGGCGATCTGCAGGCTGGGGATATCGAGACCAACCTGCTAAACGCACTCAGCACCGCCGGCTTCCTCGAAGACGAAATCTTCGCGCAGCGCCGGGCAGAAGTGGAGCGCTCTTTCGCTAACGCTCCCCTCCGCGAACCCACCCACTCCGGGACCGGCTATCCCAGCGACCCCGTCGAACTGCGCACCACCTTCGATGGTTACTTGAACGGCGCCCAAGCCAATGGCTCCGGCCACAATCGAACATTGGCGATCGCCGCCCCGCACGTCAGCCCATTCGGCGGTATCGAAGCATACCGCGCCGCTTACTCCGCTCTTCGGCCGGCTGACGCCGATCGCACGTTCGTCATCCTAGGCACCTCTCACTACGGCCATCCGGAACGCCTCGGCCTGACCCGCAAACCGTTCGCGACGCCCTACGGCGAAACCATCACCGACATCGGCCTGGTCGACGAACTCGAGCGCAAGCTTGGCCCGGCGGCTCTGATGGAAGACTATTGCCACGCCATCGAACACTCCATCGAATTTCAGGTGGTCTTCCTGCAACACCTGTTTGGACCGCGCATCCGTATCCTGCCGGTCCTATGCGGTTCCTACCTGCGCAGCGTTTACGAAGGCGGCGCGCCGGAGGACGACGAAAATGTCCGCCGGATCGTGGGGACGCTGGGCGACATCGCCGCTCGTGAGAACGGCAAACTGCTGTGGGTTCTGGGCGTCGATATGGCGCACATGGGCCAGCGCTACGGCGACCGCCTGACCGCCATCGCCGGACGCGATGAAATGGCCGAGGTGGAACAACGCGACCGCGTTCGCATCCAGCGCATGGAGGCCGGCGACGCGCGCGGCTTCTGGGATCGGGTGCAGGAAAATCATGACGACCTGAAGTGGTGCGGCTCTGCCCCCATCTATACCTTCCTCAAAGCCGTCCCCGAAGCCCGCGGCGAACTCCTCGGTTACCAGCAATGGAACATCGACGAAGCGAGCGTAGTCAGTTTCGCCGGCATGCGATTCCACTCCGCCTGACGCCCGCATATTACAATCACCAGTGAGTGCGCATCACCATCTCCAAAGAGAACTACTTAAAAGCGATCGCAGAAGCCGAAGGCGAAGGCGAAGTGGTCATCGCCGCCACGCTGGCTCGCTGGCTGCAGGTTTCTCCGCCGGCTGTGACCATGGCGATCCGGCGCCTGAAGCGTGACGGCTTGATCCGGGTCACAGCGGCTGGTGAGATCACACTCGCGCGCGAAGGCCGCGATATCGCCAACCGCGTGATGAACCGCCATCATCTGATCGAGCGCATGTTGACCGAGATTTTCGGCATGGAATGGTACAAAGTCCACGAGGAGGCCGAGCAGATGGAGCACGCCGTCTCCTCCGATTTCGAGAACCGCCTGCGCGAAAAGCTGGGCGAAGGCGAGTCCTGCCCGCACGGCAACCGCGTCGGCATGGACCGCCCGCAGGACCGCCGCGAGCGCGGATGGAAGCCTCTCGACGAAATTTCCAGCCATGGCCCCGCCCAGGTTACCAGCGTCTTTGAGCGCGACCGGCGCTTGCTCGAATACCTGGACGGCATCGGCATCCGCCCCGGAGTCCGCCTGCGCATTGTCTCGCGTAATTACGATGAGACTCTCACGCTCAAAGTCGGCGGCAAATCAGTGCAGCTTGGCAGGGGCGCTGCCACCAAAGTCTGGATCACCCAGCCGGTTTAGCGCGTGACCGGCAGCGCCTTGAAGTATTCGACGGTCTGCCGAAGCCCGTCCTCGAGCGCCACGTTCGGCTCCCACCCCAGGACCCGCTTGGCCTTACCGATATCCGGCCGCCGCTTTTGCGGATCGTCCTCGGGCAGCGGCTCAAACACAATCGGCAGTTCCGCTTTCATCTCCGCCAGCATCAGCCGCTTGATGCGCTCGGCGAATTCGAGGATCGTCAGCTCCACCGGATTCCCCAAATTCACCGGCAACCGCTCTTCGGATGACGCCAGCCGCACTAAGCCTTCCACCATGTCCGAAACATAACAGAAGCTGCGCGTTTGGGTGCCGTCTCCGAAAATAGTCAGCGGCTGCCCTTGTAGGGCCTGGTCCAGAAACGCCGGCACCACTCGCCCGTCCTTCAGGGCCATGCGCGGCCCATAGGTATTAAAGATTCGAGCTATATTGCTGCGCACACCGTAATAACGGTGATACGCCATGGTCAACGCTTCCGCGTAGCGCTTGCTTTCGTCATAGCAGGAACGCAAGCCCACCGGATTCACGTGACCCCAATACGTTTCCACCTGCGGATGTTCCAGCGGATCGCCGTAACATTCGGAGGTCGAAGTCAGCAGAAATCGCGCGCGGTCGCGCCGTGCGATCTCCAGCATGTTGCGGGTTCCGGCGGAACCTGACTCCAGGGTTTCAAGGGGGTGCGCCAGGTACTCCTTGGGACTCGCGAGCGATGCCAGATGCCACACCTGATGGAAGCGCCCCTCGAGGTCGATCGGCTGCGTCACGTCGCATGCGATGAAGCGGAACTTCGGGTGGCCCGCCAGATGGGCCAGATTACGCCGCGCGCCCGTGATCAAATTATCCAGGCCAACGACGCTATCGCCCTCCGCCAGCAAGCGGTCGCATAAGTGCGAGCCGATGAAGCCGGCGGCCCCCGAAACTAGATGCTCCATTCTATACATCTTAGCCTCTGGTGAACGGGCGCAGGAATGCGCATGCTACTTTTAAGGAAGTGGCGGCTCTCTCCCCTCTTGAAATCACATTATTTCTGGTGCTGTTCGCGGCGTCGATTGCCGGGTTCGGGCTGCGCTTCGGCAAAATCGTTCGCAAGATTCGCGAAGCTAAGCCGGATGCCGATTTTAAGGTCGGCTCGCTCGGCAAGCGCATTTGGGATTTCATCTCGGAAGTTCTGCTGCAGAGTAAAGTGATCCGCGAGCGCCCTCTCCCCGGCCTTGCCCACGCCTTCGTTTTCTGGGGATTTTGCGCCTTTGCGGTAATCACGCTGAACCATTTTGCCGCCGGCATCGGCCTGGCTTTCTTATCGCGCGAAAACTGGTTCGGCAAATTCTATTTCTATTTCGCCGCGGCGTTCGCAGTGGCTGTCGCGGTTTCCATCCTCGGCCTTTTCGTGCGGCGCTTCGTGGTCCGCCCACGCTGGCTGGGCGAGAAGCTTTCGATCGAATCCGGTGTGATCGCGTTCCTGATCTTCGTGCTGATGGCCACCTACTTGGCCAGCTTCTGGTACGGCGACACCAAGCCTCTATGGTGGACCCACACCATCGCGCTGCTGCTGTTTCTCCCTCTGATTCCGCGCACCAAGCATCTCCACTTAGTGCTCAGCCCGCTCACCGTATTTCTTTCCCGCGGCGAGTTCTCGCACATTCCACCGCTCTCGGGCGACGACGATTTCGGACTCGACACCGGCAAGGACCTCACGCGCATCGTCGCGCTCCAGGCTTACTCTTGCGTCGAATGCGGCCGTTGCTCCCAGCATTGCCCCGCCAACAACACCGGCAAAGTTCTCGACCCCAAGAAGATCGCCCTCGGCGTTCGCGATTACCTGAATGAATTCGGCGCCGTTTCCGAAGAGCCGCTGCTCGGCAAGCATCTCTCGCAGGAAGCCGTGTTTCAATGCACCACCTGCGGAGCGTGCGAATTTCAGTGCCCCGTCGGCATCGAACACCTGCCTATTATCATTGGACTGCGCCGCGGCGCGGTAAATACCGGCAAGTGGGAAGACGAGTACGGCACCAAGCTGTTCCTGGCGCTCGAACGCAATGGCAACGCGCTAGGCTTCAGCTCTACCGAGCGCGATAAATTCATCCAGAAACAGCAATTTCCCATCTTTGACGGCACTCAGGAATACTGCCTGTGGCTCGGCTGCATGGGCGCCTACGATCCCCAGGGCCGCGAGATTGTCGCTTCGTTTGCGCGCGTAATGGCGCACCTCGAAACCACCTTCGGCGTCCTCCAGAACGAAAAATGCACCGGCGATCCGGCCCGGCGTTTAGGCAATGACCTGGTGTTCCAGCAGCTAGCCGAGCAGAATCTCGAAACGCTGAAGCAAGCCAAAGTGACGAAGATTGTGTCCATCTGTCCGCATTGCGTACGCACGATTTCTGTGGACTGGAGAGAGTTCGGCATGGCGCCCGAAATCGAACACCACAGCGAGTTCATGGCGCGTCACCTGGAACGCCTTTCCAACGCCGCTACCGGCGATAAAATCGTGTATCACGATCCCTGCTACCTCGGCCGCTACCGCGACGTCTACGACGAACCTCGCGCGGTGCTGGCGCTCTCGGGCGAAGTGATCGATCCCCCACGTTCTCGCGAGCGCAGTTTCTGCTGCGGCGCCGGCGGCGGACTCGCGTTCCTTGGTGAAGAAACCGGCGAGCGTGTCAGCCGCAATCGCGCCCAGGAACTGGTGGCCACGGGAGCGAACGTCGTCGGCACCGCCTGCCCCTTCTGCAATACGATGTTCCGCGATGCCCTCGCCGCCGGCACAGCTTCCGGTGCGTCCCCGAAGCTGTTGGACATTGCCCAAATCGCCGCCGCGTCCCTACCGCCGCCGCGTGCATCTGCCGAATTAAAGATATCCTAATGGCGATGCGGCTCGTCATCCCATTCGCGCTCGTCAGTTTGCTCGCGCAAGGCGCCGCCAAACCCGCATCCAAGCTCACGGCGGATCAGCGCACCGCACAATCGATCCTGAAATCGCTCAGCCTGCATGACCGCGTAGCGCAACTCGTCATCGGCGCTTATTATGGCGACGTTCCCAGTTCTCGCTCCAAAGAATTCACACAATTCCGTCATTGGGTGAAGGACCTCCATATCGGCGGCCTTATCATGGTGAATCGCGTGCAATACGGCCTGGCCCGCAACGCCCAGCCACACGCCACGGCACTGTTCTTCAACCAAATGCAGAAGCTGTCGAAGACGCCTCTGCTGATCGGAGCAGACTTCGAGCGCGGCTCCTCGATGCGCGTCAGCGATACCATACGCTATCCCTTCAACATGGCCTTCGCGGCAGCGCGCGACGTCGACGCTTCGCGCAACGAGGGTCTCGCTACTGCCCGGGAAGCGCGCGCTCTGGGCGTGCAGTGGGTCTTCGCCCCGGTTGCCGACGTCAACAATAATCCGCAAAACCCCGTCATCAACATTCGCTCTTACGGCGAAAATCCCGAGGAAGTGGCGCAGCATGTAGCCGCCTACATCGATGGCGCGCACTCCGATCCCAAAAACCTGGTGTTGGTTTCCGCGAAACACTTCCCAGGTCACGGCGACACCACCATCGACAGCCATCTCGACCTGGCGCGCCTCGACGCTACCCGCGAACGCATGAGTCAAGTGGAATTGAAACCGTTTCAGGCCGCAATCGAGCACCAGGTCGATTCCATCATGACCGCGCACATGACCGTCCCCGCCATCGAACCCGAAGAGATCCCGGCCACGGTTTCCGCGCGAGTCCTGACCGGCCTGTTGCGCGAAGAACTGGGATTCAAAGGACTAGTGGTCACCGACGCCATGGACATGGCCGGCCTCGCCAAACAATTCCACACTGGCGAAGCCTCGGTGCGCGCCCTCGCGGCCGGCGCCGACGTGCTGCTGATGCCGCATGATCCCGGCGTGGCCATCCGGGCTGTGCTGGCCGCAGTCGAAAAGGGCCGCCTCACGCGCCAGCGCATCGATCAAAGCGCGCTACGCGTGCTGGAAGCCAAGGTCCGCGTCGGCCTGAACAAGAAGAAGCTGGTGGATCTCGATGCACTCAGCGACGCGCTCGCGTCGGACGAAGAAACCGAGCGCGCCCAGAGCCTCGCCGACCGCGCCCTGACGCTGGTACGCAACGAGGGCGGCGTACTTCCCCTCGCCGCGCCCAATCAAGCATGCCTGGTGGTGTCCGCGGGGGTCCGCCTGTCGTCCTTCGGCCAGCGTCTGGCTGACGAATTCCGCAAGCGCGCCCCGCAATCTCGCATCGCTTTCGTCGATAATTCGCTGCCCCTCGCCGCCCTCGACGCGGTGATCGGCGATGTTTCGGCTTGCTCCACTGTGGTCTTCGCCACCTTTACCACCAATCCGATGCTGGGCGGCGATTTGCCGGCTTACCTCGAAAAACTTTCGCAAGGGTCTGCGCCGGTGGCGCTGGTGTCCTTCGGAAATCCGTACCTGCTCTCCGGATTCCCCAAGGTCGCCGGTTACCTCGCGGCGTTCAGCACCGCCACACCCTCCGAAAGTTCCGTAGTGAAAGCGCTGATGGGCGAGATTGCCATTACCGGTCATTTGCCCGTGACCATCCCCAATTTCGCGCAGTATGGCGAGGGCATCCAGTTGCCGGCTAGAAGTCGATCCGCTCCATCAGCGAATTGAGCTCGGCTTCAAGCGCAGCTTTTTTCTTGCGCAGATCGCTCTGCGTATCCCGCAGTGTTGCGAGCTTGGTTTCCGCCACCGCTAACTGACGCGCGTATTGCTGCACCTGATCCTGCTGGCCGCTCACGCGATTCAAGCTCTCGATATTGCTTCGCATACGCATCTGATCCTGGCCGAGGCTGTTGATGTCCGCTTCAGCCTGGCGGAGAGCCGCGTCGTTCGCAGCGACCTCGCGCTTCTTCTGCAGGATCTGATCCAGTTGCCGCCGCGCCGCTTCGCTCAGCGCCTTGTTCTGGACATAAGCCGCCAGCACATCCGGCGTCAGATTCGTCACCGAAGTCGATTCGTCGTAGACCCGCTCCTCCCGCACCGGAAAAGTTTCAGTACCCGACGCCGCCAACTTCACTTCAAAACGATAGGCTTTGGGAGTAGTCTCGCTGGCCTTCCGCTCCAGCAGAGTGTAGCCCGGCCGCTGGCCGTGCTCGATCACCAGAGTCTTGGCCTTCGCGTCAACATTTTTAATGGTGTACGTTTTCGTCTCCTGCATCGCCGAACGCGTAGTCAGCACGCCGCGCTTGAAATGGATCTCTCGCACCACCGCCCGCGAGGAATCGAACGCTGTCGTAACGCGCGTTCCCAGATCCACGCCGTAGCTGATCAGACGCTTGTCGCCCATGGGCAGCGTCTCCACCAGCGCCTCGCCTGCATACGATCCCGCGTCGTATACCGTGATCGGCCCGCCGTCGAGCGTTTTCCCTGTGTTGTTGGTCAGCTCGGCGGCATCGCGCGGATTGAGTCCGTAGCTTTCCGAATACACCAGCAACTTGCGAGCCCCGATCTTCTGTTGCAGGAACGGCAGCATCGCCGATTCACCTTGCTTTACGGTGACCGGCGCAGCGAAGCTGTACTCGAACAGCTCTCCAGCTTGGCGACCATCAGCGGTTGCGCCAAAGGATGAAGGGGCGAGAGCGACAAGTTCTTGAAAGTTGCGGCCGTTCAAGGGAAAGTCGCGTATCTGATTTGCGGCAGCTCCCGCTTGAGCTCTCGCGGCCGGGGCCGCCGCCAATTTATCCTTCGCCGCCTCCATCGCACCCTGATACACCACCGGAGCCGCCGCCCGATTCTCCGCCAGCTCCACTTCCGGCCTATCCACATATCGCGGCTCGTATAGTTGCGTAATGAAAGAGACGGGCTTGCCCGACACCACCGCCAGCCGCACGTTATTCCAATCGTCGCCCGACGTATTATCGATAATCGCCCAGCCTTCGAGCGTGGGCTCGCCTGCCGCGCCAAACATCAAACGGTAACTCGATTTCCACACCGCAGCCGGAGTCATGTAGCTCGCCGTCAACTGCCGCGTCCCCGAGCCCATTGCATCGATATACACGCTGCGCCGGTCGCGGGCATGCGACTGGTTGAGCACCGTCAGATATCCCGTCAACTGACTCTGCAGTTTTGAATCGCTCAACTTCACCGCGCTCGCCGCGCCCAGGTCGAAGCTGCGGATGTCGCCCGAATCCATCAACAGCACCAGCACTTCGCGCTGCGTTTTGTCGGACTCCTGCACCACCCGCGCGCTGATGATAATGCCCGCCGCATCGCCCGCTCCCAGCTTCAACTCAATGCGCGCACCCTTCATCTGGTCGAGAAATGCCGCGAGCGAAGCCCCCGGCCCCAGCCGGAACGGAAAATCCTCCAGGCGCTTCTCCAGGGGTTCGCTCGAATCGTAACGCACCCCGTTCACCTTGCCGCCGTTGCGGTCCGTCACCGTCAGCGACTTCAACACGTCGTTCATGTCGTCCGGTTTGAAATCCAGGCGAGCCGTCTCGCCGGGCTTCAATTCGCCCGAGCGCTTCAGATGCGCCACACCGTGCTTATAGAGCGTGACCTCCGTTATGGGAAGGTCCGCAGCCGCTAACGTCGGAAGGACCCACAAAACCGGCAAAATTTGCCAATACATTCTTGTATCCTCCTGTTTCATGGGGATTGACAGGATCTCCGCCAAGCGTCAGACTCAAAGAGATTGTCCATTTCAGTCTATCGGACGGGAGAACCTTCCTTTGTATAGAAATTTGACGCCGAGCGGCGGCTATAAGTTCCTGAAACGCGTACTCGGCGCGGCTTTACTGGTGGCCACGGCCGCGGCCGCGTTGGCCCAGGACGCCAATCTAGGTTCTTATCAAGGTCCCGGAATATCGAGTCCCGGCGTGGGTGACGTCGGCACTCGCGGCGGCGAACAAGTCAATCTGCGCTACTATGCGGGTGTTTCGGGAATTCTGGATAGCAACCTCCAGCCCTTCATAACGGATGCGAAAGGGAATCTAATTCGCATTCACAACCTCTACGGTGTGGATATAAGCGGAGGCGTTTATGGAGTGCGTAGCTGGCGGCATTCTCAACTCGGGCTCGACTATGTAGGCTCCTATCATAGATACATTAATCAGGATGTCTATAATGGCAGCGATCAGTCCTTGAATCTGGGCTATACCATCCAAACTTCCCGGCGCTTGACGTTCGATTTTCGCGAATCCGCAGGTACCATCTCGGTGGGAACCGGCCTGGTTAGCACCGGCACTTCGAACGATCCAAATTCATCTTTTGCACCTACTGCGCTCTTATTCGACACTCGTACAACTTACGTGCAGACATCGGCCTTCGCCACCTACACCCAATCCGCGCGCATGTCTTATACAATCGGCGGATCTGCGTTTCTGCAGGATCGCAAGTCACAGGGTTTGTCTAACTCCTGGGGCTACGACTTTACCGGAAGTGCGCAACGCCGAATGACCAAGAGCACGACAGTGGGCGGAAGTTACACCTATTCGCATTTTGAGTTGCCAGGGTTTGTGAGCCGTTCCGATTCACACAGTTTTCATGGCACTTATGCCACTGCTTTTACGCGCTATTTGACACTTTCGTTAGAAGCCGGTGCGACTGTTACCGAAGTGGAGAGTCCCTTCAGCCTCACACTCGACCCCACGCTCGCCGCTCTATTCGGCCACCCTACCATACAGGGGACGACTTTTTTCCGCACGGTGTATCCCAGCGGACGGGCGGCGTTAAGACGTTACTTTCACAATGGCAGCGTTGGACTAACTTACTTCCGCGGGGCCAATTCCGGAAATGGAGCATACGGTTCAGGGCGCCTGGACAATGGCGCATTTACCATCAGCTATACCGGTGTCCGCAAATTAAATGCGGGCCTCGAAGGCGGCTACTACAGCCTGTCTTCCATCGGACAAAGCACCGGGAAATATTCGACCTACTCCGCAGCCGCGGGTTTTACCTATCTGCTGGGTCGTGACATCCATTTGTCTGCGCGCTACGATGTCCACGATCAACAGATCGACTTATCCAATTTCCGCCGCACCAGTTCGCGCGTTGCCATTGGCTTGCTGTTTAGTCCCGGGAATCGGCCGCTCGCGTTGTGGTAAACGCGCGCAAGGGGAATCAATGGACACTCCCTGCCTGCTGCTGGTGGATGACGAGGCGTCTCTCACCGAGCTCCTGAAGAAATATCTGGAACGGCTGGGCTACTGCGTGGATGCCTGCACTCATCCGGAAGCCGCTCTGGCGCTTCTCGAAGCTCACCCCGAACGCTATGCGGTCCTGGTTACCGACCTGACTATGCCTTCGATGAGCGGCGAGGACTTAGTCGCCCTCTCGCGCGAGCGCACCCCCGGCCTGCGCGCCATTATCGCGAGCGGATACCCCTATGAGCCGCGCATCGAGGGCGTCGAATTCCTGCAGAAGCCGTTCTTGCCGAACCTTCTCGCCCAAGCCATCGAGCGCGCGCTAAAGTCTTAATTCCGGCCGCACAACCCCGGCGTGGCGCACATCCCGAAGGGGCAGGAAGGCATGCTGTCCTTGGCGCCGCCATTGGTGCGCGCCGCAAAGCTGGAAACTTGTGTGGTCACGTGATCTCTTCCGCAGGAAGGACATTCTGCGCCTGCCGCTTCAGCGCTCCGCCGCACCAGTTTTTCAAACTTGTTGCCGCAGTCGTCGCACAGGTATTCGAAAATAGGCATGCTTTATTTACTCCAATAACGCTCTAGCTATTTTATCAATCCACTGGATCACTTCGCTCGACGGCGCGGCGAAATCGTTTACCAGTATCGAAAATGCCAGTTGCCCCCGGGTCACAGTGTCCGCATAACCGGAGAGTGCGAGCGCGCGGCTGAGCGTGCCGGTCTTGGCGCGCACCCCGCGCCTCCCGGATACGCAGCACAGGCGGCCGCTAAGGGTTCCGTCGTCGCCGCCTGCCGGCAAAAAGGAAATCCAGACGCCGCGGTCGGCGGACTGCGCCAAGCGGGCCAAAATATGGGTGAGCAAGCGGGGCGTCACCAGTGTGTTGCGCGAAAGCCCCGACCCATCCTCGAAACGCCAGTCCCCGGGTTGCGCCCCCGCCGCCGTCAGGTAGGCGCTCATTTCCGCGAGCCCCGCCTCCGTCGTACCTTCCCCGCGAGTCACCCGCCCCACTTCACGCAGAATCAGCTCGGCGTGCAAATTATTGCTTAGCTTGTCCATTAGCTGCAATAAATCGGCAAGGGGCGGCGAAGTCCGGGACGCCAGTTCCTCGCCCTCCACTGCGACGTACGGCTCACCGATAGCCCTATGCCGCGCTATTGCCCGCCCGTGAATTGCGATGCCGCGCCGGGTGAGCGCATCGTACAGAGCCGACGCGGCGTAGAGCGCGGGATCGTCCACCGGCAGAGTCACTGGCGGTACTGCAGCTCCTTGAGGAACGCTCCCCGTGAAGATCCATTGCCGCGACCCCGCGATGTGCCGCATATGCACGCCAGACTCGCCGTTGCGCGCTGTGCTGGTTACCCGATTCTCGATGGTCAGATATTCGAGCTCGGGCCGCAGCGTCGCGAGTGCGCCCGGCCGGTTCGCCGAAACCACCACCGTCACCGTGTTGTCGTTCACTGAGAGCGCGCTCACCGGTGCGCCGTAATCCCGCAGCGTGTCGTCCTGGGTCCAGCTCGGCGGATACGGGTCCCAAGGGAACAGCCGGTCGTCGCCAACGATGTCGCCGTCAATGCGCATTATTCCGCGCGCGGCAATCGCGTCCGCCATAAGCTCAATGGCCTGCAGGGGCGGGCCCACGTCCTGGTCCTTACGGTAAGGATAGATTCGGCCTGACAGCGAAGGGTCGCCCGATCCCGCCAGCACGATATTTCCGGAAGCCTCACGAATCACCCGCGTGGTGAACCGGTAATCCGGCCGCAGCCTCTCTAGCGCCAGCGCCGACGTAAGAAGTTTCAAATTGGATGCGGGCAGAAACAGGCGATCCTGGTTTCTCTGATAGAGCGTTTTCCCCGTGGCAGCCTCCACCACGTGAATTCCCGCGAACCCTAACGCGGGACTCGTAGCTACCAGCGCGTTCAGCCGCTCTTCGAGGCTCGCCGCGAAGCACGGCAGCGCGCACCATGCTAATCCCGCCAAATAGCCTGCGACGCGCATGAAACGCCGCCTCACGTGCTTGGATGCAGCAGGGCGTTCAGACGTGCTTCGAGCCAAAGCAACGCCAGCAACCCGAACACGATGAGCGACCCCAGCAGCGGCAGCCCCATCACCGCCCGCACGTCCAGCAGCCACGCGAAGTATCCCAGCGTCGACGGAGCCAGCAATCCCCCCACCATGGCGAAGGAAAAGATGCCGTTATAAAAGCCCGGATGGTAGTACGGAAAGCGATGCCCGATTTTTTCGACCACTAACGGATAAATCGGCGCGAACGCAGCCCCCAGCAGAAGTACGCCGCTTACTGCTCCAAAGCCGTTGTTGGTATCCAGCAGAATCATGCAGGCGAACATGGCCACCAGGACACTCACCACCAGCAGCCGCGTATGCCGCACTCGCGGCAGAATCCACTGCGCCCCCACGCGGCCAATCAGCAAGGCCATCCAGTAGAGCGCCAGAATCAGGACCGAATTCGCCGGGCTCATTCCCAAACGCTGGCTCAAGAACAGCGGAAGCCATCCCGCGATCGCCCATTCATTGCCGAATTGAAAGAATAAAACCAGGCTGAAGAGCACCGCTCCCGGGCTCTTGATTTCCGCCATCACCGCGCGCGCCGAAGGGCCAGCGGAGACCGGGCAGGGAGCGAACCGCGTGCGCGAGTATCCTACCGCAAATAACGCCGGAATCAGCGCAATCCAGATTTGGATTGAGGCAGCGGTGTAGAAATAGAAGGCTTGTGAAACCAAAAGAGCGACGCTGAAACAACCCAGCCCGAACAGGATGCCGCCCAGGTTGACAGTGGCCGCGGGATCATGTCGGTACATGGGCGAGATGGCGTGAAAGATGGCCGTGTGCAGCAGTCCCGCGGCCCCTCCCAAAATTAGAATGCCCGGCAGCCGCCACCAGGCTGCGTAGGGTGGCGAGAAAAACGCCAGATAAAGCAAGCCCATGGTCGCCAGCGCACACGCGAACGCGAGTGTCCATGCCAGTCCCCTCTTCTGCATCAAGGGAGGTGCGCTGCCGACCGCAATCAGCAGCCCCAGAATGAGGGCGACAAAGTACAGCCCGATCATCCAATAGTCCGCTTGCAGATGGTGTCCCCAGGAAGGAAGAATGGCTCCCAAAAACGCCAACAAAACTCCCGACACGAAAAAACCC
>JANXXL010000323.1 GCA_025350625.1 Bryobacterales bacterium
CACCCCCGCTGCCTCGAATGCTGAATCGTGATATGCTCAGAAACCGGGAATGATAGTTGAATCGACCTTGGAAGGAGCTTTGAAACTATGAGCAAAAAAGCTTTGCATTCGGGAATAGTGATCGTACTTGCCGTGCTCTTGGCCGCCGTACTGGCCGGATCGCGGGCAGGCCAACTCAAGAGCGCAACTCTCCGCGTTGGCAATGCCGACATTGGCGGGGTCGTGACTAGTTCCAAGGGGGCCGAAGCCGGGGTCTGGGTGATCGCCGAAGCCACCGACCTGCCAACGAAAATGGTAAAGATCGTCGTCACTGACGATCAAGGCCGCTATCTGCTGCCTGAGCTTCCAAAGGCGAACTACAATGTGTGGGTTCGCGGCTACGGGCTGGTGGATTCGCCAAAAATGAAAGCCGCGCCGGGCAAGACTCTTGACCTGAAGGCGGTCCTGGCGCCGGACAAGAAGGCGGCGGCCGAATACTATCCCGCGCTGTACTGGTACTCATTAATGCAGATGCCGCCCAAGAGCGCCTTCCCTGGCACAGGGGCGGAGGGGAATGGAATTGCTCCCAACATCAAGAGCCAGGGCGAATGGATCAGCAAGATCGTCAACACCGACGGTTGCACCGGCTGCCATCAGATGGGCGACAAAGCCACTCGCGAGATTCCCGATATCTTCACGAAAGGCAACGACTCGAAAGCCGCGTGGGATCAGAGAATCAAAGCGGGCCAGGCCGGCGGCGGGATGAGTTCCCGTCTCCAGCTGGTTGGCCGCCCGGCCGCGCTCTCCATGTTCGCCGATTGGAGCGACCGGATTGCCCACGGAGAATTGCCGGACGCCGCGCCTTCGCGCCCTCAGGGCAAGGAACGCAACGTCGTCGTCACGATGTGGGATTGGGCCGACCCCAAGGTCTATCTGCATGATGCTATCTCGACCGATAAGCGGAATCCGACTGTCAACGCCAACGGCCCCATCTACGGTGCCCTCGAAGAGAGCGGCGATTATTTAACCGTGCTCGATCCCGCCCACAGCTCCTTGAGCAAAGTAAGCTTGAAGCCTCGCGATCCGAAGACGCCGAGCTCCGGGGATGGGCCGCCGCTGGGTCCGTCGCCGTTCTGGGGCGACGAAGTGATCTGGAACAGCCAGACTACCGTACACAGCTTTTCGATGGACAAGCAATCGCGTGTATGGGCCGCCGCGCGCGTTCGCAAGACGTCGACACCGGAGTGGTGCCAGGCTGGATCTGATCATCCGTCGGCGAAGCTGTTCCCGATCGATCAAGGCCAGCGCGGGCTCATTCTCTACGATCCGAAAACTAAAGAGACCACCACTATCGACACCTGCTACACCTGGGGCCACGTCAATATGGACGACAACGGTGTGCTTTGGTCGTCGTTCGGACCCACCGGCGTCGAAGGCTGGTTCGACACCAAGATTTGGGACAAGACCCACGACGAAAAGAAAGCCCAGGGTTGGAGCACCTTCGTCCTCGATTACAACGGGAACGGAAAACGCGACGCCTATACCGAGCCGGATCAGCCGGCGGATCCCACCAAGGACAGACGGATCAACGTAGCGTATTACGGCGACTCGCCGGCCTTCGACGGTTCGGTGTGGGGATCAGTTCTCGGAGTGCCGGGTGCGCTGGTTCGTTTCGTTCCGGGAGCTAATCCGCCCGAGACGGCGCTGGCTGAGTATTACGAAGTGCCGTGGAACAACCCCAAAGCGCCCAAGCAGGGCTTCTCGCCCCGCGGTATGGATGTGGATAGCAAGGGCGTCGTTTGGACGGTGCTCTCGAGCGGACAGTACGCGAGCTTCGACCGCAGCAAGTGCAAGGGCCCGCTCAACGGACCGACCGCCGCCTCCGGGCAGCATTGTCCGGAAGGCTGGTCGCTCTATAACTTCCCGGGTCCGAACTATAAGGGAGCGGTGGAGAACGGCTCCGCTGACTCGGCCTACTACAACTTTGTCGACCGCTTCGACATGCTGGGCGTCGGCAAGGACGTGCCGCTCGCTACCGGTAACCTGTCTGAAGGATTGCTGGCGCTGGTCGACGGCAAGTTCATGACACTGCGCGTGCCGTATCCGATGGGCTACTACGCGAAAGGTCTGGACGGCCGCATCGACAATCCGAATGGCGGCTGGAAGGGAAAGGGCATCTACACGCCAGTCTCGACGCGCGCGCCATTTCACATGGAAGGTGGCAAAGGGACGCTGCCCAAGCTGGTGAAGTTCCAGATGCGACCCGACCCGTTGGCTAACTAGCGGCCACTCGCGGATCTCCGTTATTGTGGGCGCCCTTGGCAAGCGCGGGTGCCCACAATATAGTTCCCTCTACTTCTTGCGTTTTTCGCGGTGTGCCTTGATTCCGCTCTTCAGGAATTTAATGGCCTTGAGCGGCCCACCGGTCCCGCTTATTTTGAATTCTTTGCCCCGCTGCTTGTTATAGGAGACAAAGAATTCTTCAACCTGGTCGAGAAGGGTCTTGCTCACATCGCTTATCGTTGTAAGATCCTCATGATCGTAAGAATGAATAGCGACGCCCAATAGGCGGCTATTGGTTTCGGTTTTCCCCTTCTCGGTCTGTTCGGCCATCACGATCCCGATGATGCGAACCTCCATAAGACAGCCGACGTGAGCCGGCGCGTCCATCAGGACCATAATGTCAATAGGATCTCCATCCTCGGCCAGAGTGGAGGGAATGAAACCGAAATCGAACGGAAACATCATGCCTTCCGGCAACAGGCCTCCCAGTTTGAATAGACCGGAATCCGGATCGTAATCAAACTTATTGCGGCAGCCCTTCGGCGTTTCTATAATCGCCCGGCAGACGCATTTTTTGACCTCGAGCTGGTGGGGGAGAAAGGTTAAATCCTTCACGTTGAGCCATTCCTATCAAATAATCCTGGCCAGGAGCGACCGGAAGCAAGATCCTCACTACAGCGCTAGGATTTCGATTTCTTTTTCGGAATTTTCGCTCCCGATTGGCGCGCCTCGCTCAAGGCGATCGCGATGGCCTGTTTCCGGCTCTGCACCTTTTTGCCGCTGCTGGACCTAAGTTTCCCTTCCTTATGTTCTTCCATCACTTTATGAATTTTGCTTTTGCCCTTGGAGCCGGATGCTGTACTTTTTTTTGCCATGGTTCCTCCTATTAACTTGCGTGTGATTTTGGATTTCGTGCTTCGCCCGAGCGGGACGAAGCGGTTGCCTTCCGGTAACTTTTTCGCTGTTTCGCCGCCGCTGCGGGTGAATCCTCTTTGCCGTGCGCAGCCGCAATCATGGCGTGCTCGGCGTCGGGCGGAATACCATCCTTCTCAAGCTGCTTCTTGCGATCCAGCATCTTTTGTCCCAGAGCCTCGAAATCGATGTCCAACTCCTTGGCCTTGGGAAGCATCTCATTCTCTTCTTCCTTGATATGATGGCGGACGCTTTCGGCCAGCACAGTGAATTTCGCGTAGTAGTGGTCGTTCTTACTGCGATTCCGATCGAGCTCGGCGATCAGAACCTTGGCAACATGGTGCTCCTCGTCGGCCTCGTTCATTAACTTGCTCCCGACGTGCGCGCGAACCGTGGGATAGAAAAGTTCTTCTTCCAGAATGGCGTGTATTTTGAGCGCTGCAATCGCCTGATCAATGATCTTATTTTTTGGACTCCGTGACTTGGCCTTTTCGAACCTAGCGAAGAGTTCTTTAACTGTGGCGTGATCCTTTTTTAGGATTGCGATCGCGTGCTTCTCCGGCAATATCCAATCGAACATGGCATCCCCCTCCCGATGGATCACTAGCAATTCGATTTCCATATGCAACAAGAGGTGCTGTTGGTGGATCTATTTAAGGAAGGCACCCGTCAACGAACTGCATCACAAAAGGAGCTCCCATGCCGGCCATAGTATGGAAAGGTTTTATCAGTTTCGGCTTGGTTTCCTTCCCGGTCCGGCTTCTTTCCGCTGCGCGGGCCGAGAGTGTGCACTTTCACATGCTGCACAAAAAGGACATGTCGCGCGTGAAGGAGGTCTGGTATTGCGCGGAAGAAAACAAGCCCATAGACCGCTCCGATATTGTGAAGGGTTATGAAATCGCCAAGAACAAATATGTAGTAGTCGAAGATGGGGAGCTGAAGCAGGTTGCGCCGGCGACGGCGACCACCATGGAAATTCTGCAGTTCGTGGGGAGTGAGGAAGTGGATCCGATCTTCTTCGAAACGTCTTACTATGTCGCGGCTGAGGAAAAGACCGCGAAGCCTTATGCGCTATTGGTGGCCGCCCTCTCCGATACCAAACAGGATGCGATTGCGAAAGTCGCCATGCATAACCGGGAGCATATCGTGCTGATACGCCCTTCGAGTGGCGGCCTGATTCTCCATACGCTTTACTATTCCGACGAACTGCACAAGGCCAACCGGAGCGAGGCCCCGAAAGTGAAGTACACGGCCAAGGAGCTGGAGTTGGCGAAAAGCTTGATCAAGCATCTCGCGGCCCCCTTTAAGCCGGATCAATTCGAGGATACGTACCGCCAGAATGTGGAGCGGCTGATCAAGCAGAAACAAAAGGGCCAGGAAATCAGCATCGTGGCACAACCGCGGAAGGCGCCGGTGATCGATCTGATGGAAGCGCTAAAACGCAGCCTGCAGGGCGCGCCTGCCAAAGCGGCGTCCAAATCGCCTCGCGCCAAAAAGACTGCGGGACGGCGGACGGCCGCCTAGTCCGGCCATCGCCTGAGACACGCGCGAACGGATCGAATTGATGTGATAGACTGCGTGCCATGTGCAGGCAATTTAGCGCGTGTTCCCTTCTCATCCTGGTGCTCTTGTGTCCGCTGTCCGGTCAATCGCCTGCCGAGCTGGCCAAGCTGGTTCCGGCATCGGGTTCGGGCGGCTCGACTAGTGCGGGGGCTGAGGTGCTGGCGTTCGAACGTGCGCTCGAGGCCGCCGTAGTCCGCGGCGACGTTGCCTACGTCGATAGTATCAGCGCGCCCGATCTGACATTTACTCATGGGGACGGATGGACCAGGGGCGGAAAGCCGCTGCTGGTGGATGATCGCAAGGCCTTTCTAAAGCGAGTCGAGGACAAAGTCTACAATGTGCGCGATCTCGACTCGGTGAAAGTCGAAATGCACGGTGACATCGCGATTACTTACGGACGCTATGTGGCGCAGTCCAGAACCGGCGCCCCCGGCAGAATGTGGTTCTCAGTCTGGTTTGAACGCGTCTATGCGAAACGCGACGGCCACTGGTTATATGTATCCCATCGAACGGTCCACGGTCCAACCTATGGGCCGGACCGGCAGTCTGTTAGCGATAGATAGCGGAAAGGAGCAGTGAGATGAAAAGCCAAGTCTTGGTAGCGTCGCTAGGCATCGCATTGATAGGCATAATCGTCGGGACATCTGAGAAACCCGCGATCGCCGAGGGTGAGAAACGGGTCCTGCCGATTTTTCAAGTGGACTCCAACTTCCCGACCCTGCCGGACCACATGGAACTGGGCGGCGTCGGCGGCGTGAACGCCGATTCGCACGGAAACGTCTGGGTTTTCCAGCGCCCCCACACCATCGAGGACGGCAATTCGATGGATAACGGCTACAAGATCGCGCCTCCAGTTCTGGAATTCGACGAGAAAGGCGCTTACATGCAAGGCTGGGGTGGACCCTCCAAAACCGGCGAATACCAGTGGACCAACCGCGGCGGCCTGCATTCCTCCTATGCGGAATGCGCCTCTTGCACCGAAGAAAAGCGCACCAATGGCGACGGACGTCCCGGCAGCGGCGAGCATGGCATTACCGTCGACTATAAAGACAACGTCTGGCTCACCGGCAATGGCGACGGCGACGGTCAAATCCTCAAGTTCACCAAAGATGGGAAGTTCCTCCTGCAGATCGGGCACGCCGGAGTGAAAGCCAACAGCAACGATACCGCCAATGTGAGCAGGGCGACCACCGTCGTCGTCAATCAGAAAACCAATGAGCTGTTCGTGGCTGACGGTTACGGAAACCGCCGCGTCATCGTTTTCGACGCCGATACCGGCAAATACAAGCGGCACTGGGGGGCCTACGGCAACAAGCCCGACGATACCGTGCCGTTCAAGCGGCTGCTCTCCGGTCCCGGCGCCCCCCAGTTCAATACCGTGCATGGCGTTGCGATTTCGAGTGACGACCTGGTCTATATTGCCGACCGCGGAAACAACCGGGTCCAGGTGTTCCGGCCCGATGGCACCTTCGTCAAAGAAAACTATGTGGGCCGGAGGGAGACGTCGGGTACCGGCTCGGCATACGGAGTCGCGCTCTCGCGTGACCCGCAACAACGCTTCCTCTATGTCGCGGATGGCTCCGACGACCACATCGCGATCCTGGATCGCAACTCGCTCGAAACCATCGGGCAGATCGGCCGTCCCGGACGGAAAGCCGGCGAGTTCTTTCATGCTCACAGTATCGCGACCGACCCCAAGGGCAATATCCTGGTTGGCGAATCGCAGGGCTATCGCGTTCAAAAATTCCTCTACAAGGGTCTTTCCACGCACTAACCGGAGCGACATAGCCTTATCGAAACCGTATGACCACTCGGCGGACGTTCCTCAAGACCACCGCTTCAGCTTCGAGCGCTCTCGCCGGCGGGGTGATGGGATTTGCGTGCACCAACGCCCAGACGGTTGCCCCTTCAACCATCCAGACGCCTGTGCTCGATATCGGCTATGACGATCATGGGAACCGCCAGGGGTTCCCCATTATCCTGTTGCACGGATTTCCCGACGATGCCCGCGCGTGGGATGGTGTGGTGCCGCCACTGGTGAAGGCCGGCCATCGCGTGCTGGTTCCTTATCTGCGCGGCTATGGCCCCACACGGTTTCGCGATCCTGCCGCTCCCCGCATGGCCGAGCAGGCGGCCATCGGCCAGGATGTCATCGATTTCGCCGACGCACTCCATTTCGATCGCTTCGCCGTCGCAGGCTTCGACTGGGGAGCCCGTGCCGCATCGGTCGCCGCCGCACTTCACCCCAATCGCGTGCGCGCCGCCGTGATCGTGGGGGGCTACCAGATCCAGGATGTCTTTGCCAAGCCGGAGCCAGCCCCGCCCGAAACGGAACGGGAGCTCTGGTATCAGTGGTACTTCAACACCGAGCGCGGACGGGCCGGTCTTGGGGCCAATCGCCAGAGTCTGTGCAGGCTCTTATGGCGTTTGTGGTCGCCCGGGTGGCGCTTCACGGATGAAACCTTCAACCGCACTGCAGTTTCCTTTAATAACCCCGATTTTGTTGACGTCGTGATTCACTCTTACCGGCACCGCTACGGAAATGCACCCGGCGAGGCCCGTTTGGAACAGATGGAGAGACAGCTTTCACAGAGCCCGAAAATCACAGTGCCTTCCATCGTGCTTCACGGCGCAGATGACGGAATCCGCCGGCCGCCGCAGAATTCACCTGCCGAGCGAGCGCAGTTCAGTTCCCTGCGGGCACGCAGAATCATCACCGGAGCCGGCCATTTTCTGCCGCGCGAAAAACCTGGCGCGGTATCGTCCGCAATGCTCGAATTGCTGGCAGCTTCGTAAGGTACTTTGTATACTGGTTGCGATCTTGCCGAAGGAGAATCCTCATGTCATCGAAGACGAATGTGACCTCCGCCACCCGCCGCCGGACCATGATCGGTTTAGCGGGACTGGCCGCATCTGCTTTTGGGGCGGACCCGGAATCCGGCGCCCCGCGCGGCTTCACGATCAAAAGAGCGTCGCTGCTCGCGCGAAAGCCGGGGATGTCTCACGAAGACTTCGTCAAGCACTGGGTAGAGATCCACGCGCCAATGGCGCGCGCCTGCCCCGGGATCGGCCGCTACACGTTGACGATCATCAATTCCTCCTCGACGCGCAAGGACGTGGCCCCCTTCGAGATCCAGGTGGACGGCATCGCCGAATTGTGGTTCAAGGACAAGGCCGCGTTCGACGCCTATTCAACCTCGCCCGCCACCAAGCGGCTGCGGGACGACGGCGCGACCTTCATCGGCCGTGAGATTGATTTTGTAGCCGAAGAAAAAATTATCATTTCGTAAGCCGCCGCGTAGCCGCAGGAAGACGTGATATTCTTGTTTAAAAAGGAGCCAACCAAATGGAACCAACCAGACCTAAACTGCCAACCGAAGCCATAGAACTCTATAACCTCTTTATCCACGGCGTGATCAGCCGGCGGGCTTTTATGGACGGTGTACAGCGATTTGCGATAGGCGGTCTGGCCGCAACCGCGATCATCGAGGCCCTGCTGCCGAACTATGCTCTGGGGCAACAGGTGTCGAAGACCGACGAGCGGATCAAGGCAACCTACGAAACCGTTCCCTCGCCGCACGGCAACGGAAGCATCAAAGGGTATCTGGTCCGGCCTTTCAGCGCCGACACGCGAACCGAGACCGCGGCGAAACTTCCCGGCATTATCGTGGTCCACGAAAATCGAGGTCTGAATCCCCATATCGAGGACATCGCGCGGCGGCTCGCCCTCGCAAATTTCATGGCGTTCGCGCCCGATGGACTTACTTCCCTGGGCGGCTTTCCCGGCGACGACTACAAAGGCGGCCTGCTATTCGGCAAGGTCGATGGCAAAAAGATGGCCGAAGATTTCGTCGCCTCCGCGATGTGGCTTAAATCGCGCCCCGACTGCACGGGCAAGATCGGCATCACCGGATTCTGCTTCGGGGGCACCATCTCGAATGCGATGGCCGTCCGCCTGGGAGCCGATTTAGCGGCCGCCGTGCCGTATTACGGCGGCGTTCCAGCCAACGAAGACATTCCGAAAATCAAAGCGGCGATTCTGGCCCACCATGGCGCACTCGACACCCGCCTTGCAACGACGTGGCCCGACTACGATAAGGCACTGAAGGCCATAAACGTTCCCCACGAAGGCTACATCTACCCGGATTGCGTTCACGGCTTCAATTGCGATGCGACGCCCGAACGTTACAACAAAGCCGCGTCCGACTTGGCCTGGCAGCGCACCATTGGCTGGTTCAACAAATACGTGGGCGCCTGAGCAGTTGGCCCTAAAAAGAACCCCACCGCATGTCGGATCGGGTTTCACCGCTGTGTCGTGCTTCTGATCGACAGTCCGGGCGGCGATAACGCTCGATCACTTGTAACATTTCCGTGTGCGGACGACCCTTCCTATCGAGCCAGGATTAGTTCGTTCCAGCGTCCCACCGAATGCCCAAACCAGTGGGCTTTCGGGTGGGACGTGTGGCTTCGTCCATCGAGGAATCTGTCTCGGGAATTGCCCTTGAGAAACTTGACCAGCAATGCTGGAGTCTGCACCACATTCTGAGGGCGCCGGCCGCGGGCCGTTCGAGCAGGATATTTGAGCCGCCCCATTATCCCGGTTAAAATACTTGCTTCCAGGCGTACCCGGTAGTTGTCTGAGCGCACACCCACAGCGTATCCGCCACACCCGCGGCGCCCTGTTTCAAAACCATGCGCCCCCGATTGACGGTGAAGGACCCGCCCGATGAATTGCCGGGGACAGCGTCAGAGATATTCGCGTAGTGCCATGCGCTCGCAATGTAGTAATCACCGCCTGTCCATCCATTGACAGGGTCGACGTGAATATAGCCCCCCGCATCGGCATTTTGGAAGAAAATCGTCGCAGAAGACAAGCTCACTCCATTGCTGCTTGCAAGGAGATCGGTGCCCGCCCCGCAGCTTCCCAGCGCGGACGCGCTTACCGAGATCGTCAGTCCGGCGGCGGGCTCTGAGACCACCATATGCCCTACGGCGGACTGGGGGCTGGAGACTTCATTCGTAATCTTCCGGCGCTGGCTATAGTCGTCGTAGACCAACCCGCCAATGTGATGGAAATAGCCGCCGCCCATTAGGAAACCAGGAGCGGAACCGCCGTCAACCTTCGTCAAAACGTTAACATACTGATCGTTCCTGGATGTAAACGTATAAGGGACGGTGTAGAACCCGCCGAGCGTGTTCCCACCGTAGGGATAAGTATTGCCACTGGAATCCAGCGATCCTCCGGTATTGTGCTGGATGTCGAAACCGACCGGCATAAACGACCCGCCATCGAACTTATTCCCTTGAAAAGTTAGCACCTGGCTGCCGCCCGAAGTAATCCAGACTGCGGCTTGGCCGGCAGGAGGCGTTACAGCAGCGATTCGGTTACCGCTCATTAGAATGGGAGCCGTCAGGGGCCCAGTGAAGAACTGAACCGAGTTCTCAGAATTGTTGCCCTGAATCACCATTGGATCGACTGGAGCCGCGTAAATATCCGTTGTCGTGAGGTTGAAATCGTTGTATAGAATCGACGCACTACCGCCCGTCAGATAGATCGCCGTAGCGCAACCGGAGATCCGATTGTTCTCGTATAAATGCTTCTTGGCATTGTAAAAACCACCTGGGCCGATCACGATCCCCCGGCCAACTTTCGCCCCATAAGAACAATAGATGTTGCTGTCCCGAACCGTCATATTCTCGACGTTCTGGTTGGGAGTGGCTTGGGCGAATCGGATGCCTTGAAAGTTAGGGTTCTGCGTACCGCTGATGATACTGATCTTCTCGAAGCGGTCGTTTGTTCCAGTACCGCCCGCCGTTAGTGTCCGGTCTACATCGATCCCAACGTTTGCACCGCCCGTTCCACTCAGGTAGCCGTTCGATGTAAACAATGTGAGGTTGGAGATAACAAGATTATCCGATCGGTTAATACTCATCATCGTTCCGCCGTCTGGGCCCGCCCAATAGAATGTCGGCGCTGGTGTGGCCGCGCTGGGCCCGCCGAAAACACCCGCCTGGCCGTGAATAGATAGCCCGTAGCGGCCGTCCACGTGAAGAGTCGCCGTGATCTTCATCAGAACGCCGGAGGGGAAGACAACTTCGCTGTCGTCGGGCGCTGCGTTTATGCAAGCCTGAATTGCCGGAGTGTCGTCGGTCATGCGGTCGCCCACCACGTTGCAGGTAGTAGTGGCGGGAAATTTCGCGTAGATCTGCGCGAAGACCGGCAACGCGAGCACAGTGAACAGCAGTAGTTTTTTCATATTCCCCCTCGCCAACGAAATTACGTCATTCGTTAGTAGTTCGTTCCAGTAGTGGTTTGAACTCTGGAAAATCTCAAGCCTGGAACGCAATAAACGGCCGCTCTTGATCATCCGCCCTCGATCCGATCTATTACCACTCTTTTGCGTCGGATGTGGCTCCTTCTAAATTACTTGGGAGTTCGGCCTTATCAGTCACCGACAATCGTTTCGCAAAGGGCCCGCTACTCACGATTGCCATCCAGAACGGATGGTTGCCGCCCCTATATTTTGGCTCCGAGTCTTGCGACTATGAAAGGCTTGGCCGTTTAGAGTAAAATCACGGGAGTCTGGAGGGAATGGAACATGATGAACCGGCGCCAATTTGTCTACACAGCCACAGGAACTGCAGCAGCTGTCCGTATTCCGGACCTGCATGGGGCTAACGCCACGAAATACGACCTGATCGTCAAGGGGGGCCGAGTGATCGATCCTTCGCGCAAAGTAAATGCGCTTCTTGACGTGGCGATTGCGCAGGGCCGTATCGCGGCGCTCAAAGCCAACATCACAGCCGACGCCGTCGAAACGATCGACGCACACGGCAAGTTGGTAGTACCCGGCTTGATCGATATCCACACTCACGCGTTGCGTTTCGACGACGGGGCCGCGTTATGCCTCGCCGACGGCGTCACCGGACTGGTCGATGCCGGATCCAAGGGAGCGGATCGCATCGCCGATATCGTTGCGGCCGCCAAGGCCGCACCCCAGCAGTGCCGCGCTCTCATCAATATCGGCCGCGCCGGCCTGCTGCCGGAAGGCGACACCATGGACATCAGCCGCGCCGATGTTGGCCTCGCTCGCGAAGCCATCGGACGCAACCGGGATATCATCGTCGGCGTCAAGGCGCGCCTCTCGCGCGATGTTGCTGGACCCAACGATTTTGAGGCGCTGCGCCGGGCGCAGGAAGTAGCCACATCGTTCAATCTCCCCGTGATGATTCATATGGGGCAAACGGTGTCGCCTCTGTCCAAACTTTTCCCGCTTCTCAAGGCGGGCGATATAGTCTCCCACATGTTCGCGCCGCCTCCCAATAGCATCATCGACGACTCCGGGCATATTCTGCCGGAGGTGATGGCCGCCCGCCGCCGCGGCGTCCGCTTCGACTTGGGCAACGGACGCTCCAGCCATTTACGGTGGGACATGGCCGATAGCATACTGAAGGCCGGCTTCCTGCCCGATACCTTCTCGACCGACTGGACCAAGGAAGGGCTGGTTCAAGTAGTCAACTTTCCGAACGTAATGTCGAAGTTCCTGATGCTGGGCATGTCCCTCGACCAGGTAATCGCCTGCGCCACCTCCAATGCCGCCCCCCTTTTTCCGGTCTTCCACAACCGGGGCACTCTGAAAGTGGGTGCGCCAGCCGATATTGCCGTGCTCGAATTAAGGGAAGGAACTTTTGAGTTCCTGGATAATTACGAAACCAAACGGACCGGTCGCCAGAGGCTCTTCCCGCTTGCCACCGTACTCGCCGGCAAGCGGGTCGCAACACCAGCCTAGCGGTTTCGGGTTGTTGCCACATTGGGCAGCCGTCGCCTGTAATTGCGTCATGCCCTCGAATCGAAATCGGCAGGCCACATTTTCCGAACTCCCCATGGTATGAAGCATTCTCGGAAACAAAGTCGTTAGCACGACCGCGACTGAAGCGATCTTTAAGTATTTTAGATCCATCTACATAAGACCACTCTACGAAGGCAGGGATTGCCCGGAGATGCCCAATTGCTTAAAAGGCAAGTCGCGTGCTCAGTTTTCCCTAGGAGGTCCTATGCCGGCGACCAAAGTCTCCAACGCTCTTCTGGTTAGCGCTCTCGCAATCTCCCTTCCGGGTTATGTGTACCCGGAGCCTGCAGATCGGGCCGGGGAAGCCGCCGCAAACACCGGCGTTCCCATCTCGACTTTATGGACCGACCGCGGTGACATCGCCTCTCTGAATTTGTTCTATGGCGCCGGCGGCAAGGAACATGAACCGTCCGGTAAGTTCACGTTTATCGAAGAAGACAAGAAAGGCACCGCGCCCAAATTCGAAGTGAAGGACGAGCAAGGTGTGCGCTGGAAAGTCAAACTAGGCGACGAGACAAAGGCCGAAACGGCCGCTACGCGCCTGGTGTGGGCGGCGGGTTATTTTACCGACGAAGATTATTACCTGCCAGAGTTACGCGTCGAAAATCTGCCCAAGCTCGAACGGGGCAGTAAGTTTGTTTCAGAGGACGGCGTGGTTCATGGCGTGCGTCTCGAGCGCAAGCTGAAAGGTGAAAAGAAAGCCGGGAATTGGAGCTGGTTCAAGAATCCGCTGGTCGGAACCAAGGAAATGAACGGCCTGCGGGTGATGATGGCGCTGATCAACAACTGGGACTTAAAAGAGGTAAACAACGCCATCTACGAAGTGAAGGGCGAAGGCCTGCGCTACGTGGTAAGCGACCTGGGCGCAACCTTTGGTCAGACCGGAAATGCAATAACCCGTTCTAAAAGCAATATCGGCGAATACAGCGGAGCGAAGTTTGTTCAAAAAGTGACCGGGGATCACGTGGATTTCTACTTCAGCAGCAGGCCCTTCTTTTTATCCGCCGTCGACGCCCCCTATTACGCTCAGCGCACTCACATGCAGGACATCGCCAAGCATATTCCTCTGGCCCATGCCAAATGGCTGGGTCAATTGCTCTCGCAACTATCCGACGAACAGCTTCGCGATTGTTTTCGAGCGGGCGGGTACGCTCCGGTCGAAGCCGAGCTCATTGCGGCGATGGTAAAGCAGCGAATCAAAGATTTGAACACGCTGTAAGAGCATTTTCGCTTCGTCTTGGGCGCTGTATACTGCGTTTATGAGCAGCAGGCGTAAATATTCCGTCTCCCGGTGTTTCTTTTCCGGAGCCTCCGGTGCGGTCGCGATCTTGGCCATGGCAATAGTTTTGGCAGGCGCACAAGGACAGGAGCAATCATCACCGAACGCCTCGGACCTCGCTGACGGCATGAGACTGTTTCAGCAGAAAGGCAATTGCCAGGCATGTCACGGCTGGTCCGGCGACGGCAACAAAACCGACAGCCAAATGCCCGATGGCGCTAACTTGCGTGAGACCAAGCTCAATCGCGCGGGACTGCTCATGATCGTCAAGTGTGGCAAGCTCAACTCGCAAATGCCGGCCTTCGACAAGTTCGCCTACAGCGACGGCCGATGCTACGGCAAGAAACAGGCGGACCTGAAAGCCTACCCGACCCGCATGCCCGACCCTCCCGCCACGCTGCAACCGCGCGAAATCGAACTGATTGCCGACTTCATGATGGCGAAGATTATCGGCAAAGGCCCGATGGATCGAGCCAAATGCATCGAATTCTGGGGCTCGGAGACGGACGCCTGCAAAACGTTCTCGAAATGAATCCGGGCTAATCGAGCGGTTCCACTTTCACGATCGATGCGCCGTGGTTGCTGCCGATCCACAGCGTGCCCGGGTTCTTTGAATCGTCGACATAAACGCGGCGAATGTTGGTGGGACGCGGCAGCATGTATTCGGTATACTTACCGCCCTTTACATCCAGACGCGCGACACGGTCGGTCAGCATGGACCCGGTCCACGCATCGCCGTTCCGGTCGAGCACTGCGTCGTATGGCGCGCTCCAGGGCGTCGGTACTTTCCACTCCTTCATGCGCTCGGTTTTGGGATCGAACATGCCAATGGCGTCGCCCTGATATTCGCCGAACCACAGCCGGCCTTCACCGTCGACGCGGCCGCGGCGTGGGCGGGAATGCGGGGTCGGAGTCCGGTATACCGTCGGCTCCTTGGTCTTGGCATCGATCTTGACGATATTGCCGGCGCCGAAATCGAGCAGATAAGCGTTGTTGCGCGCGTCCGAATGGATCCCGTAAGTCCCGATGCGTTTTCCGGTCTTGGGATCTTTGAAGTTGCCGCCCCGTGATTGCTGCAGTCTAAAGCGTTCCGGGTTCTTTGAATCGTCGATCACTTCCGGGCTTCTGCAAACGGGACTTTATTGACGTTCGCAGGCTACGCGTACTCACTTGCTTGTGAGTGCCCTGTGCCGCAGTTCGCGGCTGGATCGCCTGTTTGTAGGACCCAGCCGTGCTAGACCGGAAGACTACTTCGAGAGGTCCAGCTTCCATGCCCCCCGGCCGTGCGAGGCAGCGTACAGAACGCGGGCCGACGAATCGACGCTAAGGCTATAAACCGCAACAGGCGGGAGGCCGCCCGCAGCCGGAACCCAATTATTGGAGCCCGGTTGGAGCAGTGCGACGCCAAAGTCGGTGGAAATAAAAATGTCGCCCGTAACGTCGTCGAAGGCGATGCCGGTCACCGGCTGATCGCCAATGTTGTTGCTCAAATCCGTCCACGTGGTAATCCCGTTGGATGGATTGTAGAGTACTTCGAACACATGACCCGGCGTGGCTGGCGTGTACGCGTTGTAGCCAGAGAACGAAACGTAGGCATGGTTCAAATTTGCCGGATCAACCGCGATTCCAGTGATGAAGCGATTCGGCTGCGCGGCGGTGTCGATGCGAGTGAAGATCACGCTGCCTGCGGCCGCGGCGTCGGCATTCTTCGAAATAAACAACCGGCCCAGCCGAGTGGCCGCCCACAGTGTATTCGAATCCGTCTTGGCGCGGGCTAGCGCCACGATATAGGAACCGCCTTTCGTTGAGCCGTAAGCCGTTCCCACCAGATTGCCGAGTGAACCCCCCAGTTTAACCCAGTCTCCGCATTGCACCGTGAAGTCGCCAAAAAATTCGTTGCAGTGCTGCTCCAGGTAGGCCTGCTGGCCACCGTTGTCCTGGGTGCGCCAGACGTGCTGTTGGCCTACAAACCAGGTTCCGCCAACCTTCGGATCGGCGATAAGGGGTACGTAGAAGGAAGACGCCTCGCCGCTTCCAAGCAGCGGATCGGAAATCCAATTCCAGCCCAGCGGATCGTCGCCATTGAAGTTTACATCATGCTGCGCGCCAGTGTAGGAATGCATCCGGATGTTTGGAACCGTCACGTTGTAGCCGGATTGGCCTCCGTCGCCTCCCACCGATTCAAACCAGCTTCCTTTGCCCTTTCCGCTGTAATTCCACGTGCCGTTATCCTGCGTTCCCCCTTGAAGATCGCCTAGTGGATCGAAGGAATTGATCGACAGGCTTTGGAACTGGATGGTCGCCAGCCCATCGTTCATGGTAATAAGCAATGTCGGAATGGCTTGCAGCCACATTTGGCAATCGGCTAGATCCGCGCCACTAATGCCACGTGTCGAGCACCCGGCGGAAGCATCGGCGAAGCTGCCACTGGTGCGAAACACGCCGCCGTCCGAGCCCATGATCGCGACATCCGGATTGGCAGCGGCAAACACCATCGCATGCTGATCGGGGTGGAGTCCGGTCGGCGGCTGCAACGTGTCGTTCGTCATGTCGGTGAAATGAAGGCCGGCATCGGCCGAGCGTTGCACCGCGCGTCCATTTGAAGGCGGCCGCGAAGTGAAGATTTCGTTGTACTGCATCTGCCCACCAATCCACACCGTGTCGGGACGCCCGGCTGGCGATTCCACCACCATGTCATAACTGCACTGCGTACTGCAGAAATCGTAAGATCCAAAACCCGGCGTGCCCTTCGTGGAATTGGAAAGCTTTAGCCATCCCGGATTCGTCACCCCGTTGGTGAGCGACGCGGCTGACACGTTCGCATCGTCCACGCGGTAGAAGTTGGCGGGACCCGTGCCGGCATCACCCAGGTAGATGCGAAGCGCCGTGCCATTGGGCGCGATCGCAAACTCGGTCCGGGAGGAAGCGGAAGCCGCAACCGTTCCACGTCCCGCCGAGGCGAATACCTGCTCGAACAGTCCCGGTCCGGTGGTGCGATAGAGCCCATACCCAAAAATCGAGAAGTAGAAGCGCGTGGGCGCAGCCGCATTTAAACCCGTCCGATCGGCGCGGATCTTGGTGATTCCGCCGCGGAAGAAATCGCCGCCATTCGTCGGAACGCCGGGATTCTCTACATCCGAAGGACGGCTGAACGCTAGGCTGAACGTCGCGCCGCCATCCCACGATTCGTACAACCCAATCACCGGGGCGCCCGGCGGGGTAAATCGGCCGCCATTCACCGAGGCTGATCCGTGCCGCGCCACAGCGGTGCCAATCAGCAGGTGGTCGGCATTTCCCGGATCCACGGCAATGGCCCCGATCGACCGGCTCTGCGAGACTGCCAGGCTTCCTGGAACTAGGGACCACGACTTTCCGAAGTCCACGGACTTGTATAACCCCACTCCTGCTTCGGAGTCGCTCGAACCGCTGGGCTCGCCAGTTCCCGCGTAAAGCGTCAGCCCGTGTGGATCCGTCGGATCAAAGATCAGAGAACCGATCGAGTTTGACGGAATTCCGGCGCCAGAAGGCGCCCAGTTTGGCCGCTGCGCAAGAGCGTCGTCTGCTTCCCACACTCCGCCGCCGGCAGCCCCCACAAAGATCTTGCAATCCTTAGCGTGGCAGTTTGGCGAAAGCGCCAACGCGGTCACACGGCCGGAGACCAGCGTCGGACGGCCCGTGTAGGTCCACGGTCCCGAAACCGATGGCGTGATCGGCCCCAATTCCTGCCAATTGCCCTTTTTGCCGCCGGGGCGTTTGGAAATCGAAAGGAAAGACTGATAGGCCGCTTGCTGCTCGTTCACCCCAACACTAGCCGCGGGAAGAGCGCGGTTTTCATTCTCGAAACCCGTACGCTCATTGTTGTCTTCGTTGATTCCAAAATGTTTGAAGTAGTATGATTCCCGAACGCTCACCTGAGCGAAGGCAGTCGATGCGAAAAAGAAAATCCAGAGTGTGTTCAGCTTCACCGTTATAACCCTCGTTTGTAATTAAGATCGCGAATTTCTACTTCTTTCGGGCAAGAAGAGCTCCCGATACCCCATTCACTAGCAACATCATCCCGACCATCTTAGTGATGCAGAGGATGATCACACAGAATTTTGAAGGCGTCAAGCACGAGTGCGAAAATGAAAGTATCGGCACGCGGTCGCTGGCAGACCTTCTCGTGTGGGTTAGTGGTTGCCCGAAAATGTTACTTGCGGACACATTCCATCGCCTATCTGATGGATGCAAAGGGGTTTAATGGAATAGAGAGCGCCTGCTTATGATGTTGCGGGTTCCGACCACGGGCAGCCGAGCCCGGGCGCAGGGGCAGTGCAAATGTTGCACTTTTTCTTAATCCAGCGGTTCCACTTTGACGATCGATGCGCCGTGGTTGCTGCCGATCCAAAGTGTGCCCGGGTTCTTTGAATCGTCGACATAAACGCGGCGAATGTTAGTGGGACGCGGCAGCATGTATTCGGTATACTTACCCCCCTTGACATCCAGACGCGCGACACGGGCGGTCAGCATGGACCCGGTCCACGCATCGCCGTTCCGGTCGAGCACTGCGTCGTATGGCGCGCTCCAGGGCGTCGGTACTTTCCACTCCTTCATGCGCTCGGTTTTGGGATCGAACATG
>JANXXL010000342.1 GCA_025350625.1 Bryobacterales bacterium
ATTTTCATTTCAGTTTCGGGAACATCCGCGATGCGCTCGCCAATCCGCTAAAGTACACCATCAATGGAAAGAACTTTCTTTTGGTGGAATTTTCCGACGTTGTGATTCCGCCGGCCACTGAAGAGGTCCTTCGCAAGTTCAGGGCGAAGGGCATTACGCCGATTATTGGTCATCCGGAGAGAAACATCATTCTCCAGCGTTCCCCCGAGCGATTGCAGGCCTGGATTTCGTCGGGCTGCGTGTTGCAGATCGCCGCCCGCTCGCTCTCCGGCCATTTTGGGAAAACAGAACAACGGTGTGCCTGGGATCTTTTGCGACAGGGCATGGGATACGCCATCGCGAGCGGTGCGCGGGACATGCTGCGGAATCCAGCGCGCCTCGACGCCGCCTGGCGTTTAGTCAAAGACGTATTGGGCGAGGACGCCGCAAGAAGACTGCTGATTGATAATCCTGGCACGATCATCCAAGGCACAGCGCTGGCACGAAAGCCCGCTGCTTCCCCTATCGCTTCTGCCCAGATTGCCGCGGGTTAGGCGAATCCAACATCGGTCTAAGGTATAACACTGATGGCCGGGGCAGGTCCGCCTCCAGCATCCTGTTAAGGTGAAACTCTGTAATCAATACTATGCGCGGAACGCCAGTTTAACCATAGCCGTCTTCTTCGGGGTCGCCCTCTCTAACCAGATGGCGAGGGGCCAATCGCCGATAGGCCCGTCGGTTTACTTCACAAATTATTTCGATTCCAATGGGATGACCGTCTTCGGCGGGCCTCGGAACCAGATTTACGTTCCTCAAACTTACGGAGTGGTTGCAAGCCCCGACGGGCAGCGCATCTATGTATCATCGCCGGGAATGCGAGCGATCTACGTGATCGACACTCGCTCCAACCTTCCGGTGGATCTGATTTCCCTGGACAGTCCGCCGTCTGCGCTCGCCATGTCGCCCGACGGGACGCTTCTCTACGCGACGACTTACTCTAATCTGGCTGTAATTAATACCGCGACGAAAGCTCTGGTGGCGAATCCGGCAGTAGGCTTGACGCCACTTGGTGTCGCCGTGGCGCCAAATGGAAGCAAGATCTACGTCACCAACTACAATTCCGATTCCGTCTCGGTAATTACGACCAAGAACTTCAAAGTGAAGTCCACCATATCAGTCGCGGTGCCGGGTTCGTTTGCGGCGCCGTCACCGGTCGCCATCTCGCCCGATGGCGCCACGGCTTATGTCGTCCTCAGCGGCGCTTCTTCGGTGGCTGTATTAGACACCGACCGCGATTCGATCATTGCCATGATTCCGGTAGGCCCGGGGCCAACTTCAGTCGCGTTCACTCCGGATGGGCATCGAGCCTACGTCACCTATGGAAGTACTGTTTCGATCATCGACACGGCTAGCCTAACGGTAACGGCCAGCCTCCAAATTGGCGATCAAATTGAGGCGGTCGGGGTGGGTGCTCAAGGCGATTACGCTTGGGTTACGCACCCTTTTTCCCAACAGGTTTCCGTCATCGATACCACAACCAATGCCGTGACGACCGTTTCCACGCCCTCCACCACGTGGTTTGTCGCGATCAATGATATTCGCATGGCTATTGACATCCAGCCAGGAACGTTCCCGAACGCTATTAACCTAAACGGCTCCGGAAAAGTTCAAGTCGCGATTCTCTCACGTCCCGGTTTCAGCGCACCCGATCAGATCGATCGCGCACAGCTTACATTCGGGCACACGGGACACGAACAAAGTCTGGTTTCATGCAATGCCAAGGGAGACGATGTTAACCACGACGGGCTTCCCGATCTGGTGTGCTGGTTTGACACTGCGCGCAGCAACCTGCAACCGGGGGATACGGTAGGCATCGTCAGAGCGACCATTTATAACAGCGCACCAGACGCGCTCGTCACCGGAATCGATTCGGTAAAAGTCACAGCAAACTAAGTACTGCAGGCCAGTACGGATCAGGCAATCCGTCGCCCAAACTTACGCGGCGAATTTACGGCGTCTCTTAAAGCATTCAGGCAATCCTCATAATTCTGACTTACAATCGGACAGTTATGATCCGGAATTCCGCTTGCCGCACTTTTGTCCGTCGGGTATTCCACTCCTCTGGCAAAGATTGCGTTCGTGGAGAATAATTTGGCACTACTTCTGAGTCGTTGCCCCAATCCCCCCTCAAAAAAGCCCACGCACCTGGTTCTTTTGCTCGCTGGATTGCTGGCGTCATCCGGCCTCTATGCGCAGGTATCAGGGGGAACCATATCCGGAACCATCGCCAACCCTTCGCAGCTCGCGATCCCAAACGTGCGCGTCACTCTGAAGAACGTCGCCACGGGTACAGCGCGTACCGTCGCGACCGAACCCGGCGGCTCTTACGCCGCCTCGAACCTCGCGCCCGGCGCCTATGAAATGACCGTCGAAGCCACCGGCTTCAGCACTCAACTGCGAACCAACATTTCGGTCGCGGCCGGCGCCAGTATGCTGATCAACGTGGTGATGCAGCCCGGAGATTCCAGCCAAGTAATGACGGAAACGCTTGCGGTGATTCCGGAGACGCAGGCGTCCAGCGCTCCCGCGGAAAACATAAGCGCATCCACCGTTCGCGATACCCCACTCAATGGACGCGACTGGACGCAGCTCGCCTCCTTAGAAGCCGGTGTCACGGGAATCCAGACCGGAGGCGCCCAGGCCACCCGCGGTTTCGGGGCTGCCATCAGCGTTTCCGGAGCCCGGCCCGATCAGAACAACTATCGTGTGGATGGCATCAGTATCAACGACTATTCAAACGGCGCTCCCGGCAGCGTGCTGGGCTCGAACCTGGGAGTGGATGCCGTCGAGCAGGTCTCCGTGCTCGGAAGCAACTATCCTGCCGGATTTGGCCGGACCTCAGGCGGCGTGATCAACGCGGTGACCCGCTCCGGGACTAACGCCTTCCACGGGAATGCTTACGAATTTTTGCGCAACAGCGCTGTTGACGCGCGCAATTTTTTCGACCGCCAGATTCCTCCCTTCAAGCGGAATCAATTCGGGGGATCTATCGGAGGGCCAATCCAAAAGGACCGGACTTTCTTTTTCGCCGATTACGAAGGGCTGCGGCAATCGTTGGGAGTGACGCATGTGGATACCGTCCCCTCCGTTGCGGCGCGCCAAGGGCTGCTTTCGACGGGCAGAGTGCTAGTGGATCCCGCGGTGGCGCGCTTTCTTAATGCTTTCTACCCCGTGCCGAACGGTAACAGTCTGGGCAACGGCGACATTGGCATCTTCAGCTTTGCGGCCCAGCAGGTTACTACCGAGAATTACTTCACCACCAAGATTGACCGTAAGTTTTCCGAGCATGACAGCCTTACGGGCACCTACCTCCACGATAATTCGATGATCGTGCAGCCCGACGCCTTCGGTGAGCTTCGGTCGAATGTGGTATCAAAGCGTCAGTTAGTCACCCTCCATGAGCAACACATTTTCAATCCGCGCGTGTTGAACGCCTTTAGACTCGGTTACAACCGAGCCGTCGCCATCGAAGGCGGGATATCCAGCGTTACAAATCCTCTATTAACGGATCCGTCGTTCGGTTTTCTTCCGGGAGGATTCGTGGGCTACGTCAAGGGAGTACCTGGACTGACGGATTTCCTGGGAGGACCAAACGCAGTGGTTCGAGATACCTTGAACTCCGCCAGGAACCGGTATTGGAACTCCTACCAATTGGCGGACGACTTCTTCCTTACGAAGGGAGTTCACACCCTGCAATTTGGTGTTTTAGTGGAGCGAATGCAAGACAATACTCTCGCGGTTAGCAACGCCAGCGGAGGCTTTCGGTTCGGCTCGATAAGCGATCTAATGACCAACCGCCCACGGCAGTTTCAATCGCTGGTGCCGGGCCCCATTCCGGTATTCGGAACTCGCGAGACGCTTTTCGGTGTCTACATCGCGGACGACATTCGGATGGCGCCCGGATTGAATCTCAGCCTCGGCTTGCGCTATGAGATGAGCACGGTTCCCACCGAAGCGCACAACAGACTCTCCAATCTGGACCACCTGACCGATGCACAACCGCGTTTGGGTTCGCCGTTCTTTTTGAATCCGACGCTGCGTAATTTCGAGCCGCGCGTGGGTATCACCTGGAGCCCGGGAGCTAGTGGTAAAACCATCCTCCGGTCTGGTTTTGGGATGTTCGATGTGCTTCCGCTTCCGTATGAGTTTTCTCTTACCATTCCGACCGTTACGCCGTTTTCTCAACAGGTGTATGCCTCTACGCTCCCGCCAGGCTCATTTCCGCTGGGGGCCTTCCAGCAGTTTGGCGCCAGCTTGACGTCGCTGCGCGCGAACTTTACCGAACACGCGCCTAAACGGAATTATGTGATGCAGTGGAACTTCAATATTGAACGCCAGCTTGCCCGCAGTCTGACGGCAACCATCGGTTATGTGGGCTCGCGGGGCGTGCACCAGCCCTACCGGCAAGACAATTTCGATATGGTTCTGCCAACGCTGACCCCGGCCGGATATCTGTTCCCGCCCGCTGCCACAAGTACCACGCTCAACCCGAACTTCGGAAGAATCAACGGCACGCTGTGGCAGGCGAATTCCTTTTATCACGCGCTACAGGCGGTGATTACGAAAAGCTTGAGCCACGGGGTCCAATTCCACGGCGCTTATACCTGGAGCAAGAGCATCGACACGCTATCGGCCACGGTCGCGGACGATTCCTTTCCCAACGGCCTCTATAATCAACTGTTCTTCGACCAGCGCACCACGCGGGGTCTTTCCGACTTTAACGTCGGGCAGAACTTCGTGGTCAACCTTACCTGGGAGACGCCGGCCCCGGCAAACCACGCCTGGCTCGCGCATTGGGCACTCAGCGGATGGCAATTGGGCGGCATCTTTAAAGCATCGAGCGGCCAGCCATTCACGCCCATTCTAGGGGGAGATCCGCTGGGGACGAAGCTCGACGAGACTTCCGAGCCCCCCAACCGCCTGCTGGGTCCGGGCTGCGAATCGCTCAGTAACCCTGGGAACCCCGACCACTACATCAAGACACAGTGCCTGGCTTTTCCGAATCCGTCCACCCTGCGGGGCAATCTGGGCCGCAATACAGTGATTGGACCCGGCCTCGCGAACCTGGATTTTTCCCTGTTTAAGAACAATCGCATCCGCAGGATCTCGGAGAATTTCAATGTCCAGTTTCGGGCTGAGTTTTTTAATGTATTCAATCGCGCCAACTTTTCTTCGCCGGTCGATAACCATATTGTGTTCGATCCAACGGGCCACCTAATACCCAGCGCCGGGTTGATTACGTCGACGCAGACTCCCTCGCGCGAGATTCAATTTGCGCTGAAACTGATTTGGTAACGACGGCTGCCCCTGTCACCGCGATGCCAGATCGCTGACGACGAAGCGTATCAGGGTCTCGAGTAGCGTGGCGCGCGGATAGTGCCCCTGGTCCGCCATCCCCCGAATGGCAGAGTCCGTTGCCTTCTCAAACGGCAGCGCCACCGCCAGGTGATCGGCGCGGGCGACGCCCATCACGGTCGATCCCGGCAGGATCGCGTCCTCATAAGCCAACTGGCTGTCTTGCCGCCGCGCCAGAAGCGACATCAACTGCCAGCTCTCGAGCAGCGCCTTAGAGGTATGCGCGCGATCCGCGACCGCTGGCAGTGAATAGCTGGGCACCACCGGATTCGGATGCGCGGCCAGGAACGCCTGGCGGACGTCTTTCTTCAGGCTCTTGAAGGCGGTGGAGACGTCCCCCTCGCATTGACCTAACTTGAAGCGGTTGATCCAGCCATCCGCTTGCGCCGGCAACAGATCGGCAATGGCGGAGCCGCCAATCGCACCCGCTACAGAAATGAAGGCCGCCACAGCGTCTTTCGCCGCGGGATTCAACGCTAGCGCGGTCTGCACGTCCGGCGCACCTTTGCTGTAGCCGAGCACGATGTATTTGCGCTGATCGGTCACCATGTGGTCGGCCAGGTACTTGGCTATCGCGGCTCCATTGGCTTCCGAAGAATCGTTGGGTGGAATCCATGTCTCGACCGTCAAGCCGTGCTGGCTGCGCAAATGATCCACACCGTCGCCGAAAGCCGGAGCCGTCGATGACGCGCAGGCGCTGAAAAATCCCGGCACAATCAGCACGCGGTACGTGGTCGCGATCGGCGCCAGTTCCACTCTGCCTTGCGGGGCGGTCTCCAGGAACTGATCGCACGCCGCCCAGTTGCCGGTATCCGGATTCTCCTTTTCCCGCACGGAGCAAAATAGATTCGCAAACTTGAGATCGGCCGCCCCGCCCGCTGAAAGCGCAGTTGACTCGGGAATCAAATGGACTACAAGCATGCGTCCGTCGGAATGGAAAGTGGCCCCGGTGGCAGTGCGTGCTTCCTTCGACGCCTGTGACGGAATGACATAGGATAGCCTGGCAACCAGTCCGGTTTCGTCCAGGCTGCGGGCCACAAATTCGCGTTCATCATCTACGTTGGGGTCGATTTTGTGGGTCACACCATTATTGCGATTGTCGCGATCGAAACCAATATCGTGGGTCGCGGCGCCGACCCAAAGTTCCTGCCCTTCCACCTGAAACGGCGCCTTCCACAAGCGCAAGTGATGGCGCTGCGCCACCACCTGGATGGGCACGGCGTGCGCCAGCCCATAATCCTGAACCCGCCCGAATAATGTCAGCTCGCTCATGGGCAATTCGACGTACGCCTGCTTGGTGAGCGTGGAGAGTATGGTGTGCAGAACCGCATCTTTCTTTTCACGGTCCACGCTCACCCAACCTGCCGCTTCGAACATCTGTAGCACTTTTTGTTCGCGACCGATGACTACGAAATTCGTGTTGTCGCCGGCATTGCCCTGCGCGTCTGTGACGCGTCGGGGAATGCGATCGATCATTTGGATCGTGACCTCGGGCAATTTGAGGTTGGCGGGCGCAGCGCTCGGAACGGGACCGCGGGAAAGAAACTCCACCTTGATATGGAAGCTGCCATCGGGCTGGTCCGTGGCAGTCTTATTCACGCTGACAAAAAGACGCCCCGCGCGTGGGACTTGCAGTTGCCGTGACGCGCCGATGAGAAACGGAACGGCGGCGTCGCTAGATCCGATGCGCCCGATAGCGGCGCCTAAGCCAGTTTCATTCACCGGATAACTCTTGATTAAATCCCGGAAGCCCCGTTGCGCGCCTTGCGGGCCGGTTGATTTACCGAGGCCAAGATTCAGTGTGCCCGTGGCTGTAAACTGGACCGAATCCCCGGCGCGCAGATCGATGGCAGTGTCGAACCAACCCTGGTTCGCGGCCACATCCAGCTCCTTGGCGGTTTCCGGCGCGGTCTGCGCCAGAGCGGTCAGGGAAAGCAGAAACGTGCACCATCGCATGTGAAATATTGTACGCCGTCGGCTAGACTGATGGGTATCACTCAGGAGGAGCGCATGATACGCCAGCTACTTTTGATCGCCTTGCTACTGCCTTTCGTCTCCTACTCTCAGAAAAGGCCCGCGAAACAATCGGACGTTAAAATCCAGAAGACTTCGCTGACCCGCGACCAGGAACTGCAGCTCGGCAAAGAGGCCGCCGCGCAAGTGGAACGCGAGATGGAAGTAGTGAAGAGCCCCGAAGTCGAGGTCTGGCTGAACCAGATCGGCCAGCAGCTTGCGAAAACCCCGCAGGCCAATGCCTACCCTTACTATTTCAAGCTGGTGAACGAGGATTCCATCAACGCCTTTGCGCTCCCCGGCGGCCCTATGTACGTGCATACCGGACTCATCAAGGCCGCCGACAACGAATCCGAAGTTGCCGGCGTGCTGGCGCACGAGATGTCCCATGTAGCCTTGCGCCACGGCGCGGCGCAGATGTCCAAGCAGCAGACTTTGGGAACCCTGTTCGGCGTGTTGGGCGCCCTGGGCGGAGCGTTGGGATCATCGAACGGCGAGTGCGGGTTGTGGTGCCAAGCGGTGCAAATGGGCGCTGGCTTGGGTGGCAATTCCCTCTTGTTGAAGTTTTCGCGCGGCTACGAGCACGACGCGGACTTGAACGGCGCGCGCATGATGGCCTCCGCTAATTACAACCCTATCGAACTGGCCAATTTTTTCGAAAAGCTGCAAGCAAAGCTCGGGTCTGCAGCCGAGCCCAAGGGACTCGCCTTATGGATGGCCTCCCACCCCGCTACCGGAAGCCGCATCGAATACGTCTCCCAGGATATTCAGTTCTACCCCAAGAAAAATTATTCCAGTTCAACCGGCAATTTCTCGCGAGTAAAGCAAGTGGTAGCGGGAATTCCTCCAGCCAAACCCAAGCCGGCTGCGCTGATCCAGGCCGTGCAAGGCGGTTCGCCCCGCAATGGGCTTCCTCAAGGATTTAAGGATTATCAGGCGAAAGGATTCTCCATCGCTTATCCGGCCACGTGGCAGGCAGGCCAGCCGCAGCAGGGCGGGAGCCTCTATCTGGTTCCAGCGGGCGGCGCTAAGCAGGGACAGAATGGCGTGGAACTCTTATCGGGCGCAATGATCGATTATTATGTACCGGCGAGTGGCGAGCCGAATCTTGACGGCACCACGGCGGAATTCGTGCAGTCCCTCAAAAAGGGCGACGCCAGCCTAAAGGCCGAAAGTTCAGCCCGCGCGTCCATCGGTGGCAAGCCCGGACTCCTCACCAAACTGAGCACCAAGACTTCCGCACAGATGGATCAGAACATTTACCTGTTTACTGTTCCGCGAGAAGCTGGACTGTGGTATTTGGTAGTCGCCGCCGGGCCCTCGCAACTGGCTGAATTCGAGACCATATTCCAGCAGATGGAACAATCAGTTCTTTTCCCCAATTAACCCGCCGGGCACGAGCGGAGCCGGTTGGTTGTACAATGACTCGATACTTAAAAAGCCAAAATCGGTTGGATATGGAAACAGGAGGTAAATCATGAGTGGGCGTCAATTCACTTTAAGACTCGCTAGCTTGACATTGTTCCTGGTACCGGGGCTCGCGATAGCCCAAGACGAGTGGTTAACGTGGGGCCATGATCCGGAACGCACGGGATCGAACCCGGACGAGAAGATCCTCAATAAGGACAATGTCGCTCAACTCGAAGTGAAGTGGACCGCTCAGATTTCTACTCCGTCGAAGGATTACGTTCTCTCCACTATGACGGCTCCCATAGTTGCGATGGTGAATACGCCGCAGGGGCCAGTCCGGCGCGTGTTCGTCGTCGGCAGCGACAATACCGTTTTTGCGATCGACGGGGCCACCGGTAAAATAGCCTGGCAAAAAGCGAACCCAAACCCGCTTAAAGAACCAAATAAGGGTGATTTCCGGTGCCCCAACACGCAAAACGCTACGCCGGTGATCGATAAAGAGACGGGGATCATTTATGTATCGACCAGCGATGGAAGGCTGCGGGGCTTCGGTATTCTGGATGGCGAAGACCGTATTCCCCCGACCAACTTCACCGACCCTTTCGCGCGTAACTGGAGTCTGACGCTACTCGATGGGGTGATCTATTCGCCCACTGCGCGCGGCTGTTTGAAAATGCAATCCCACTTTACGGCGCTGGATTTGAAGGACCCCGCAAAACATCCGCTGGAGTATTACACCAACACCGGAATCAGCTCCGGCGCATGGGGGCGCGGCGGCTTCGTGCGGACACCCAAAGGGCTTTTAGCGCAGACTGCGGACGGCCCTTACGACCCGGCCGCCGGGAAGTTCGGCAATAGCGTGGTCGCGGTGACTGCTAAAAACTTCCGCTTGCAGGATACTTTTACTCCGTCGAACTTCGACTATCTGACTAAAAAGGATTTGGATCTTGGATCGGGAAATCCAGTGGTTTTCCAGTTCGACAAATGGACCATGGCGGCAGTGGTGGGCAAAGAGGCGGTAATTTATTTGCTCGACACGAACAACCTGGGAGGCGCCGACCACCACACACCGCTTTACACGTCGCCTCGCTGGGGCAACGACGAAGCCAAGCTTCACGACCGGGGAACCTGGGGGATCACGACCTGGCTGGGACCGCAGGGAAGACGCTGGATATATGTCCCTATGCTCGGGCCTCCCGCGAAAGATGCGCCGAAGTTCCCGCAGTCCTATGGACCCGCGAATCAGGGCAGCACCATGGCTTTCGAAGTCCGTCTCGACGCGGCAACGCAAAAACCAACGCTGGTGCCGATGTGGATGTCCCGAGAGATGCACGCACCGGAGCCGCCTACGGCCGCGAATGGAGTGGTTTACGTGCTCTTGGCCGGCAAAACGTCGGATGAATCGCGCGGCGCCATCGAAGCACCTCCGGGTCTTGATCCCAACTCAGTTCTCTATGCTCTCGATGCGGAAACAGGTAAGGAACTGTATTCGAGCAACAAGCTGATCGCCAGCTTCACGCATTTCAACGAACCAGTGGTCGTCGGGGGCCAGGTTTACGTCTGCACCTGGGACGGGAAAATCTACGCTTTCGGCCTCAAGAAGTAACGACCGGCATGTAACGCTAAGGTACGTTTGACTTTGGTTTCACTTTAGAATATGATTCGAACGCATAGGACGGTTGTGGAAGGCTTTACCTCGTTCCAAATTCTGGAGGTTCTACGTATATGTTGAAGAGTTCGGTGACGTCGATTTTTTATCGGCTTCCTGTCCTGTTGATCGCGGGTGGCTTAGTCGCCCTCGGCGCTCCGCAACAACCCAATGGTGAACGGCCGCAAGCTGCCGCGCAGCGCACCCTCATCAATCAATATTGTGTAACCTGCCACAACGACAAGCTCAAGACGGGCGGTATGGTGCTTGACAACGTGAATGTGGAGAACGTGGGTCAGAACATCGAGGTTTGGGAAAAGGTTCTGCACAAGGTGAATTCCCGGTATATGCCGCCTCCGGGCGTGCCGCGGCCGGATGAAAAGGCCTACCAGTCGTTAGTGACCTACCTTGAAACGTCGCTCGATCAGGTGAGCGCAGCCAAGCCAAATCCGGGGCGCACCGCCTCCCTCCGCCGCCTCAATCGAACCGAATACAAGAATGCGATTCGCGACCTGCTGGGGCTGGATATCGATGTCGCGCCGCTTCTGCCGAGCGACGACTCGAGCTTCGGTTTCGACAACATCATGGTGGGAGAGCTTTCGCCGACGCTGCTCGAACGATATTTGTCCGCCGCGCGCAAAATCAGCCGGCTGGCTATGGGCGGCACGCCGCGCGGCCCATCCGGCGACACCATCTTGATTCCCGCGGACCTCACGCAGGAGGGCCACTTCGAAGAACTGCCGTTCGGCACGCGCGGCGGGGCTGCGATTCACTACATTTTCCCGCAGAACGCCGAGTATGAAATTCAGCTCAAACTCACCCGCGACCGCAACGAACACGTGGAAGGTTTGACGGGTCCGACGCCCATAGAACTCATGGTTGATGGCGAACTGGTGCAGACCTTCAATATAAAGCCGAATAAGGTGATCGTCGGGATTCGAAACGCAACCGAAATCCCCAGCGATGAGTTGCTTGACAAGGATCTCCACATCCGTATTCCGATAAAGGCGGGCACGCACGATATTTCAGTTGCCTTCCCCAGACAGAATCCGGCCCTTCTGCTTGAGACCGAGCGCAAGCCCTACCAGGCCCATTTCAATATGTACCGCCATCCGCGGATTCAACCGGCACTCTATTCGATCACTGTGATTGGTCCTTACGATCCCACCGGAGCCGGAGATACGGCGAGCCGCCGGCGGATTTTTGTATGCCGCCCCGCCAAGCCGTCCGAAGAAGAAGGCTGCGCGAAGAAGGTGCTTTTGAGCTTTGCCAAGCGCGCGTATCGGCGTCCGGTAACCGAAGCGGATGTTCAAGTTCCGTTCAAGCTCTACCAGGACGGTCGCGCCGCGGGCGGATTTGACGCGGGGATCGAGAGAGCGCTGCGGGCCCTTTTGGTGAGCCCTGAGTTCTTGTTCCGCGTCGAAAACGATCCGCCCAACGTCGCAGCTAACACAGCATATCGTCTCACCGACCTGGAGCTGGCTTCGCGCCTGTCGTTCTTCCTGTGGAGCAGTATCCCCGACGATACTCTGCTCGACCTGGCGATTCAAGGGAAGCTCCGACAGCCGGGCATGCTGGAAAAACAAGTCCGGCGAATGTTGGCCGACAGCCGCTCCCAGATGCTGGTCACCAGTTTTGCCGATCAATGGCTGTATTTGCGTAACCTCGATGCCATTGTTCCCGATGCGCGGGAATTCGCGGACTATGACGATAACCTGCGGCAGTCAATGAAGCGTGAAACCGAGCTGTTTTTCGGCAGCATTATGTCGGAGGATCGCAGCGTAATCGATTTATTGAGCGCCAACTACTCGTTCCTCAATGAGCGTCTGGCGAAGCACTACGGTGTTCCGAAGGTGTACGATAGCTACTTCCGGCGCGTCGACTTCGATCCCGCGAGCGGACGCGGCGGGCTGCTGGGGCAAGCCAGCATCCTTACTGTAACCTCGTATGCAGACCGTACCTCTCCGGTGATTCGCGGCAAGTGGGTTCTGACCAATATAGTTGGATCGCCGCCGCCCCCGCCGCCGCCCAACGTGCCGCCGCTCAAGGAAAACGGCTCCGTGGGCAAGGTCTTGACCATGCGGGAGCGTATGGCACAGCACCGCGCCAATCAGCCCTGCGCCGGCTGCCATAGACTTATGGATCCGGTTGGTTTTTCGCTCGAGAATTTCGATGCAGTAGGGCGCTCTCGAGTCACCGAAGGAGACGACGCTATCGATGCTTCGGGCAGCCTTCCCGACGGGGTTGAATTTAAAGGTGTGGCCGGACTGAAGAAGGCGTTATTGAGCAAACCGGAGTTGTTCGTAACTACGGTTACGGAGAAGCTGCTGATCTATGGATTGGGCCGGGGACTCGAACCTTATGACGGTGCGGTGGTGCGCAAGATCGTGCGCGACGCCCGCAGCACCGACTATCGTTTCTCCTCGCTTATTTTAGGGGTCGTCAACAGTACACCATTTCAAATGCGGAGCTCACAATGAATATCACTAAAGGACACTTGAAACTCGGCGGAGTCGTGATCGCTTCGACACTCTTAGCCATGAATCTGCCTGCCGCGAGTAACGGCAACGATGTCCGGCTGTTGGACGCTGTGAAGAATTCGGATAAGGCGGCTATCCAGGCGCTGCTGCCGCAGCACATCGATCCGAATGTCCCCGATCTAAACGGCTCGACGGCGCTGCACTGGGCGTCGCGCTGGAATAATCTCGAAGTCGCCGCCGCTTTGATTAAGAGCGGTGCGAACGTCAAGGCGGCGAATCGCTACGGAGTTACCCCGCTTTCGTTGGCCTGTATCAACGGGAGCGCTCCGATGATTGAGCTGCTGCTGAAGGCCGGGGCGGATGCGAATACGGTCCTGCCGGAAGGCGAAACCGCGCTGATGACGGCGGCGCGCACGGGTGACGTGAATGCCGTGAAGGCGCTGATCGCCCACGGCGCCGACGTCAACTTCAAAGAAACCCAGCGCGGGCAGACGGCCCTGATGTGGGCGGCCGCGGAAGGCAATGCCGAGGTGGTCGCGGAGCTGGTTGAGCGCGGCGCCGATATGCATGCTAAGACCAAGGGCGGCTTTACTCCGTTGCTGCTGGGCGTCCGGGAGGGCAAGCTCAACGTTGTCGAGGCATTGCTCAAAGCCGGCGCGAATGTGAATGAGAAATGGGAAGGCGGCCGGGTAACCGGTGTATCGGGCATCAGTGCCTTGAATTTGGCGGTAGCCAACGGTCATTACGAGCTCGCCTCGTTTATGCTCGACAAGGGCGCCGATCCGAACGCCTCCACCCAGGGATGGACTCCGTTGCATGAAATCACATGGGTACGTAAACCCGGAATGGGCGACAACGATCCAGCTCCCGAGGGTTCGGGAAAGATGACCAGTCTCGACCTCGTCAGAAAACTCGTCGCGCATGGAGCGAACGTCAACGCTCGTATGACCAGGACCGGGAACCCGGGTGGACACGAACGGCGCACTCTGGTAAATATGATCGGCGCCACTCCCTTTTTCATGGCGGCGAAAAGCGCGGACGCTCCTTTGATGCGTCTTCTGAAAGAGCTGGGCGCTGATCCGTTGCTGCCGAATAAGGACGACACACCGCCGCTGCTGGTGGCTGCCGGAGTCGGCACCTTATTCCCCGGCGAGGACCCGGGAACGGAAACGGAAGCAGTCGAAGCCGTGAAAGTCGCTTTGGAGTTCGGAGCAGACATAAATGCGGTAGATAAGAACGGCGAAACTGCACTCCATGGCGCGGCTTACAAGCAGGCGCCTGCGGTGGCTCAACTGCTGATCGACAAGGGCGCCAAGATTGAAGTCTGGAACCGGAAGAACAAAACCGGTTGGACGCCCTTGCGAATTGCAGAGGGCGTCGTCATCGCGACCAACTTCAAGAACTCGCCTCCCACTGCGGCAGTGCTTAAGGACGCCATGGCCAAGGCGGGAGTATCGACGGTGGTCGAAGACGACATCGAACGCGCTGGCCATACCGCTAAGTAGCAACAGGAACTCACTCACAGTCCCAGCGCCCCCGGAACTGGCGCTGGGTTCTGGCTGTTCGCCGCCAGGCCGGCAAAGAAGCGGCGGAGTGTCAAGTCAACAGCGAACCCCGGCGTTCGCACGGCAGGCGGGCTAGACTTTTCCTAGGGATTCCCTATGGCCACGCCGTATGTTGAAAACTTTCCCAATGAGATCTACGAGCTCTACGCAAATAGCGGGCGAAGTCATCTCGCTGCTCGAAGAAAATGTGCACACACCGCAGGAGCTCAAGCGCCGGCGGCAACTGTTTCAGCGGATACTGAAGCTGCGGGCCGGCAAACCCCTGGCGCGTGCCACCTCCCCACCACAGAGGAAATGCAGCGTGAGGACTGTGAACGTTGAATCTTGTCATCGACGCCGGCGTCGCAACCAAGTGGTTTCTCCCCGATGAGCCATTTTCAGAGCCGGCGTTGGAATTGCTCCGCCAGTCGACGGCAGGAACTACGGAATTTCATCGTCCCCGATCTGTTCTTTTCGGAATGCGGCAATATTCTTTGGAAAGCTACCCGGCAGAAGCGCCTTTCCGCGGAAACCTGGCAGCGATCCAGTTGATCGAGGAAGTGCAACTATGGACAGAACCCGCCGTCCGACTGCTCGAAAGCACACTCCAGATCGCCAGGAATTATGACCGTACATTTTACGAGTCCCTCTATCTGGCGGTGGCCGCAAAGCAACAGGCCTTTCTGATAACGGCGGACGAGGAACCTCGCCAACGCGACCGCCGCCTATCTCCCATTAAAATGGCTGAGATTGCTATCTCACTGAGTTTAAACGGGCAGAACTCGGAACGCTAAAACTTGACAATAACAGACTAAACTTGCATAATGATCCTAGGCTAAGTATTAGCCGAGGTTTTCTGAATTCAACACAGGAAGAGAGACGCAAATATGAGCAAAATCATTGGCATCGACCTGGGCACCACCAACTCGGTGGTCGCCGTCATGGAAGGCGGCCAGCCGGTCGTCATTCCGAACCAGGAGGGTGGCCGGACGACGCCGTCGGTGGTGGGTTTCGCCAAGAGTGGTGAGCGCCTGGTAGGTCAGGTCGCCAAACGGCAGGCGGTCACCAATCCGGAAAACACGGTTTATTCGATCAAGCGCTTCATGGGACGCCGCTTCGATGAAGTCAGCCAGGAGATGAAACTGGTCCCCTACAAAGTCGTCTCCGGCGACACCGACGACGCCCGCGTGGATATCAGCGGAAAGAAGTATTCCCCGCCAGAGATCTCCGCGATGATCCTGGGCAAGCTTAAGGAAGCGGCGGAAGCCTACTTAGGCGAGAAAGTCACTAAAGCTGTCATCACCGTGCCGGCTTACTTCAACGATGCACAGCGGCAAGCCACCAAGGACGCCGGGAAGATCGCGGGGCTGGAAGTGATGCGTATCATCAACGAGCCCACGGCGGCCGCGCTCGCGTATGGTCTGGATCGCAAAAAGAACGAAACCATTGCGGTCTATGACTTTGGCGGCGGCACCTTTGACATCTCGATCCTCGAAGTAGGGGACGGCGTGGTGGAAGTGAAATCCACCAACGGCGATACGCACCTGGGCGGCGACAACATCGATCAGCGCATCATCGACTGGTTGATCCAGGAATTCAAGCGCGACCAGGGCATCGACGTCTCGAAGGATCAGATGGCTTTGCAGCGCCTGAAGGAAGCGGCGGAAAAGGCCAAAATCGAACTTTCGACGCTGCTCGAAACCGAACTCAATTTGCCATTTCTGACTGCCGACGCAAGCGGTCCTAAGCACCTGGCGATCAAGCTGACCCGCGCCCGCTTCGAACAGATGGTGGCGGATATTCTGGAGCGGTCGGTCGAGCCTTGCAAAAAGGCATTGAGCGATGCCGGTCTCACGCCCGCGCAGATCGACGAAGTGGTGTTAGTGGGCGGCTCGACGCGCATCCCCAAAGTGCAGGAGATGGTTCGCAACCTGTTCGGAAAAGACCCCAATCGCAGCGTGAATCCCGACGAAGTGGTGGCGGTAGGCACGGCGGTGCAGGGCGGCGTGCTGGGCGGCGAAGTGAAGGACGTGCTGCTGCTCGATGTAACACCGCTTTCGCTCGGCATTGAGACGCTGGGCGGCGTGTTCACGAAACTGATCGATCGCAACACCACCATTCCAACGCGCAAGAGCGAGGTTTTCTCGACGGCCGCGGATTCGCAGACTTCGGTCGAGATCAAGGTCTATCAAGGCGAGCGCGCTTTAGCCAAGGACAACCGAATGCTGGGGGTGTTCCAGTTGATCGGCATCCCTCCAGCGCCGCGCGGGATCCCGCAGGTGGAAGTGACATTCGATATCGATGCCAATGGCATCCTGAACGTCACCGCCAAGGATAAGGCGACCAATAACGAGCAGAAGATCACGATCACTTCTTCCTCCGGTCTAAGCAAAGAAGAAGTCGACAAGATGGCCAAAGACGCCGAAGCCCACGGGGCCGACGATCGCAAGCGCAAAGACGAAATCGACGCGCGCAACCGGGCGGATTCGATGGTCTACCAGGTCGAGAAAATGCTCAAGGAGCATCGCGATAAGATCGGCGATGACGATGCCAAGAACGTGGAGACCGCTCTCGAAGCGACCCGCAAGGCCATGTCCGGTGGAACTGTGGAGGAAATCAGCAAGGCCACCGACAATCTCACCCAGGCTAGCCACAAGCTGGCGGAGGCGATGTATAAATCGCAAACTCCGGGGTCCGGGGGCGCGGCGCCGGGCGGTGAGCCGCCTGCCGATGGCGCGGGCGCCGAAAAGCAAAAAGACAATGTGGTCGACGCGGAGTTCGTAGACGTCGAGGATAAGAAGTAACCGCCGCCACGCCGACCAAGATAAGAATGGGCGGGCCTGAAAGCCCGCCTGCGTGCGTATGCCGCAGAACGATTACTATAAAACTCTCGGAGTCGAGCGCGCCGCCGATGCGGAGGAAATCCGCAAGGCCTACCGCAAACTCGCGCGTAAACATCATCCCGACTTGAACCCGGGAGACAAATCCGCCGAAGACCGCTTCAAGAAGGTCCAGGAAGCGTACGATGTTTTGAGCGAGCCGAAAAAGAAGCAGATGTACGACCAAGTCGGCTACTATTCGGAAAATGGAATGCCCACGGGCGGTCCGGGGCCGGGGGGTCCCGGGGCGGGTCCTAACATGGGATTCGGAGGATTCGATTTTTCGGATTTCACACGGGGAGCGGGTTATGGAGCGGGCCGCGCGCGTCCGCCAGATCCCGGCGAATCGGCAAATTTCCAGGACATTTTCAGCCAGTGGTTCGGCCGGCAGAATGAACCGCAAACGACTGCTCCCGAAAAAGGCACCGACCTTGAATACGGCCTCAGTATCGATTTTTGGCAAGCGATTCGCGGCACCCAGGTAAAGCTGAAAATCAACCGGCAGGACGCGTGCGCGACCTGCAACGGGACCGGATCGCGCACCGGCGCGAATACCGTCTGCCCGGAATGTAACGGCAGCGGCAACGTAACGCAGATGGCCGGAGCCATGCGCTTTAGCTTGAAGTGTCCCAAGTGCGAGGGCGCCGGACGCCTCACCAACAAATGCACCGCTTGCCACGGGGACGGACGCATCTCGCATCCGGAAACGGTAGAGGTGCGCATTCCACCTGGGGCGCAGCAAGGCTCCCGTTTACGTGTGCCCGGCAAAGGCAATGCGGGCACCCATGGGGCGCCGGCGGGCGATCTCTATATCACAGTGCGTGTCGAGGAACATCCCTTCTTCCGCCGCGATGCCGACGACATTTTGATTACGGTGCCGGTGCGCATAGATGAAGCGGGTTTGGGCACCAAGATCGAAGTCCCCACCATCGACGGCCGCGCGCAGCTCAAGATTCCGCACGGAACCAAGAACGGCCAGAAGTTTCGCATGCGCGAAAAGGGCGTACAGAATTCGCGAACCGCCACGCGTGGCGACCAGATCGTCGAAATCGTGATTCAGGCGCCGGAAGTGCGGGACGAGCGCACCAAAGAACTGTTGCGGGAGTACGCGGAACTGCATCCCGAAGACCCGCGCGCGGAAATCTGGAGCAAGGTGTAATCCCAATGGCCAAGGCAAAACGAGCTGCGTTTATGATCTCGGCCGTCGCCGAGCAGTACCAGATCCACCCGCAAACATTGCGCCTTTATGAGCGCGAAGGGCTTCTCAAACCCTCGCGCAGCGAAGGCAACACGCGCCTCTATACGGAGGACGACGTGGAGCGGCTGGAAGTGATTCTCAAGCTGACCCGGGACCTGGGCGTCAATCTGGCCGGCGTCGAAATCATTCTGAATATGCGCGAGAAGATGTCGGAGATGCAGCGCCAGATCGAGGCTTTTGTCTCGAGCCTGAATACGGAGATCACCTCCCAGCGCACTCGCCCGGCGGCCTCCGAATCGGTGAATTCGCTGATCCCGGTGATTCAAATTCGGCGTTCCAAAAAACCCGGCGTTTGACCGCAGCCTGCCCGCTACGGCGCCGCTCATCTGCCCCCTGCGCGGATCATCCATAATGGATAGATCTTTCTAATGTCAGCTCCTTTGCGCAGCATGACCGGGTTTGCGCGAGTGCGCCATCCGTTGGCCGCGGGCGAACTGGTGGTAAGCGCCAAAAGCGTTAATCATCGGGGTCTCGATCTGGTGATACAGGGACCGCCGGCGATCGAGCCTTTCGAAAACGCCATCCGGGCCATGGTGAAATCGAGAGTGGTGCGCGGCCATGTGGAAGTGCGCGTGTCCTTGCCGAAAAACGCGAATGGCGAAGCGGCCCTTGCGCTCGATCGCAGGTTTTTAGATGAGTATCTGCGTATCTTCCAGGAAGAAGCGGACGCGCACGAGCTCGATTCCAAGCCGGATCTCAACGCGGCGCTGCGCATCCCGGGTATGTTTGCGCCAGCCGAAAGCTCAGGTCCGCCGGAGGGAATCGCGGTGGCGCTCGAAGAAGCCTTGGCCCTCGCCCTCGAAGAGCTGAATGAATTCCGCTCGCGCGAGGGTCAGGGAATCGTCGAGGAATTGCGCGGTCACAACCAGCGCCTGGGTTCCGCCGCCGTGGAAATGGAACAACTGCGCGCCGCCGCATCAGAATATTTTCAAAAACGCTTGTCCGAACGCTTGCAGGAAGTGGCCAAAGGCATTCAGATAGACCAGCAACGGCTGGCGCAAGAAGCCGCCATTTTAGCGGACCGCAGCGATATCGGCGAAGAGCTGGCACGCCTGAAGATTCACTCCGCGCAACTGGCGGCGCTGCTCGATGCGGGCGGAGAAGTGGGCAAGAAGCTCGATTTTCTGCTGCAGGAGATGAATCGCGAAACCAATACCATCCTTTCGAAGACCAGTGGAGCGGGCGAACCTGCCATGAAGATCACGGACCTGGCGCTCGCCGCCAAAGCCGCTATCGAAAAGATACGCGAGCAGTCGCTCAATCTTGAATGAAGCCGGGAATGACGACCGTCTTTATCATCTCGGCGCCTTCCGGATCCGGCAAATCCACGCTGGTAAGTGAACTGATGCGTCTGGTTCCCAGACTCCGCTTCTCGGTATCTTATACCACCCGGTATCCGCGCGCCTGTGAGCGCGACGGGGAGGATTATTTTTTCATTTCCCGCGAGGACTTCGAGGAGCGTATCGCCCGCGGTGAATTCCTGGAACATGCCGAGGTCTTTGGCAACTACTACGGCACCCATATCAGCGAGTTGGATCGCGCGGCGGCTGAAGGCTACGACCTGGTCCTCGACATCGATGTGCAGGGTGCGCGACAATTAAAAGAGAGGATTCCGGCCGGAGTATCAATTTTCATTCTGGCGCCAAGCCGGCAGGTTCTCGAAGAACGGCTGCGGGCGCGCAGCCAGGACTCCGAAGCGGTGATCCTGCGCCGCCTGCACGATGCTGCCGGGGAGATTGGCAATTATCATCTCTATGACTATGTTCTGGTAAACCGGGAGGTAGCGGCGTCGGTCGAGACGCTGGTGGCGATTGTAAAGGCCACGCGAAGCCGTCGCGACCGGATGGAAAACGAGATTCGTCCGATACTCGACACGTTTTTGTAAACGGGATTTTTGGAACGGCACGCTCGCCGGCGAGGCGAATCCGGGCCGCAAGGATGGAACACAAAAGATGGCTGACTCGAATCTGAAACAAGTGGCGCAAAACGTGATTCCGGATGACCCGGAAGCGAGCGCCTACCGCTTTATCATCGTGGCCGCGAAGCGCGCCCGTCAGTTGCAGGGCGGGGCCCGCAGCATGTTGCCTACTACTTCGAAAAAACCCACCGTCGCGGCCATGGAAGAAGTGCGCCGCGGTCTGGTCCCCTACGAAGATACGGCGATTCAAAAGATCCAACCGGCGATTGTAGAAGAATAAACTGAAGTTATGAACGTTGCGCTGGGCGTTGGCGGAGGCATTGCAGCTTACAAAGCTGCGGAGCTGGCCCGCGCTCTGATGGAACGCGGATTCACTGTCGAAGTGGTCATGACCCGCGCGGCGGAAGAGTTTATCCGGCCATTGACTTTCGCTGCGCTTACCGGCCGCAAGGTGCACACGCATTTGTTCTCCGCTGCGAGCGCGGAGGACACGCTTGCGAGCGCTATCGAGCACATCCGCGTGGCGCAGGAGAACCAACTTCTGGTGGTGGCGCCTGCTACCGCCGATCTGCTTGCGAAATTCACTCACGGCCTGGCAGACGATCTATTAACTACCACTTACCTGGCCTTCACCGGAACCGTGGTGCTAGCGCCGGCGATGAACACGAATATGTGGAACCATCCGGCCAGCCAAACCAATATGCAAGTGCTGCGAGGGCGCGGTCATGTCGTGGTCGAACCCGGCGAAGGGCTGCTGGCCTGCGGCATGATTGGTCCCGGGAGATTGGCCGAACCGGACCAGATTGCCGACGCTGTCCTCGCGGCCAGCAAGACGAAGAAGCCGCGGCGGGATCTGGACGGCGAAACCATTCTGATCACAGCAGGGCCCACGCAGGAGCCGATCGATGGCGTGCGTTATTTGAGCAATCGCTCGAGCGGCAAGATGGGATACGCTTTGGCGGAGGAAGCCGTTGCGCGGGGAGCGCGCGTGACATTGATTTCCGGACCTGTGAATCTGCCGGCTCCGCTTGGGGCGACGCTGGTCCCCGTCCGCACTGCACTCGAGATGCGCCAGGCGGTGATGGATCGCCTTTCTGAGGCCACCATCGTCGTGAAGGCTGCGGCCGTGGCGGATTATCACATTCCGAATCCGTCCAAGCAGAAGATGAAGAAGACGGCGGCGCGTTTGTCATTGGATCTGGAGCCTACGCCCGATATTCTTGCGGAGCTGGGCGCCAAGAAGGGCGACCGGCTGCTGATCGGATTTGCCGCGGAAACCGACAACATGGTCGAGGAAGCGCGGCGCAAGTTGCAGCAGAAGAATTGCGATATGGTGGTGGGCAACGTCGTATCACATGTGGTGTCACACGTGGCCTCGCAGCAGGGGACGGGATTTGAGTCCGACGAAAACGAAGTCGTACTGGTGACGCGGGCGGGTGAGACGATTCCGGTCGCGCGCGCCTCTAAACGCGCCATTGCGGGGCGCATTTTCGATGAGGCGATGCGGCTGCGCCTGGCTCTTCACGCTTCTCGATGACCTCGGAACAACTACGACAGTACCTCAGCTTCTACCAGGATCTCGGTGTGAAAAATATATACCGGCGCGCGCCTGCCTCCCAACCTGCGGTGCCGCCTGCCGTAATCGAAATCGTGCCGCTCGCTCCGGCAGACGACACGCTCGCCAGGATTCGCGAAGACATCGGCGACTGCCGCCGCTGCGGATTGTGCGAGCAGCGGAATAAAATTGTTTTTGGATCGGGCAACGAAAACGCGCGGCTGGTGTTTGTGGGGGAAGGTCCAGGGGCCGACGAAGATGCACAGGGCCTGCCGTTTGTCGGCCGCGCGGGCCAACTGCTTACGCAGATGATCGAGGGCACCGCGTCGAAAGAGGGAATCCCCATCAGCCGAGCAGACGTTTATATTTGCAACGTGGTCAAGTGCCGGCCTCCGGAGAATCGCACGCCTTTGCCGGAAGAGATGGAAATGTGCGGCCAATTCCTATTCCGCCAGCTTGTAGCGCTGCGCCCTAAGGCGATTTGCGCGCTGGGCTCGACCGCGGCCAAGGCGCTGCTCGCCACCAAAGAAGGAGTGACCCGCCTGCGCGGGAACTGGCACAAGTGGCATGACATTCCGATGATGGTGACGTACCATCCCTCCTATCTGCTCCGTCCCTATAACCAAAACGCAAAGCGCGAGGCTTGGGACGATTTGAAGAAGGTTTTGCATTTCGTCTATGACTAGCGGGCCTGCGATGAAGCGCGGTCTGTTTATCACTTTCGAGGGGCCTGAGGGGAGCGGCAAGTCCACCCAACTGCGCATTCTGGGCAAGCGGCTGCGGGGAAAAAATCTGCCGGTGCTCGAAACGGCAGAGCCCGGGGGAACTCCCATCGGCCTGCAGATCCGGCGTGTATTGCTGGATGCGAAGAATCAAGAGTTGTGTCCCACCGCCGAATTGCTGTTGATGTTCGCGGCACGGGCGCAGAACGTGGACCAGGCGATTTTGCCGGCGCTGGCGGCGGGGCATGTGGTTCTTTGTGACCGCTTCACCGATTCGACATTGGTGTATCAGGGCGCAGCACGGGGATTGGGCACGGAGCTGGTGTATGAAGTGGATCGCATTGCGTGCCGGGGGCTGGTGCCGGATCTTACGCTGGTGATCGACGTCGACATCGAAACCGGTTTGGCGCGTGCGCATCGCCGCAATCAACGCACTCAGGACTCCGAGACCAGGCTTGACGAACAGTCGCTCGAATTTTATCGAAAGGTTCGCGCGGCCTACCAACAGCTGGCTGAAGATGAGCCTAGGCGGGTGAAAGTGATAGACGGATCGCGCGAAGAAGAGGACGTGAAGAAGGCGGTCTGGGAAGCGGTTCAGGCGCCACTTCAGACGCTGTTAGCCTAATAGCTTCGCACCCAGTCCCACGGCTGCGGCGCCGAGCATCACCCACCAGGTTTCGACACGCGTGAACGCCAGCACCACGAAGCTGACGACAACGATGACGACGGCAAGAGGCGCGGTGGCGGCGTCGCGGGTGAGAGGAATCGAGGCAGCGATCAGGAGGCCGGCGCTGGCCAGAATTACCGCGCGAATGGCGCCGCGGATGCGCGGGAGTTTGGCGTAGGCGCCGATCCAGCTCATCAGCGGAATGATCAGAAACGCGGGTGTGATCAGGGCAATCAAGGCGGCCAGCGCGCCGGGGAGTCCCGCGGCAAAGTAGCCGACGCTCACCAGGTACAACCCATTGGGGCCCGGCCCGGTGCGGCCAGCCACAATCGCCGTGTTCAACTGGCGGTCGGTTAAAACATGGCGTTTCACGACGAAATCGTCGCGGACGATCGGAAGCGAGGCCATGCCGCTGAACGAAGTGATCACAGCTTTGAACAGCAACAGGTAAAGCAGGAATAGGTTCACGGCGCGGATTCCTGGGGCTGCGTTTCTTTGCCAGGCGGCTCCTTCCAGAGCAATCCTACTATGACGGCTAAGCCGATCACCGAGAGCGGGCCCAGGCCGAATTTCGAGACGGCGGCAAACGCGCCCAGAGTGATGACCAGACTGCGCAAAGCGTGGCGGCGATCCTCAAAATGCGGTCTCACGATGGACCAAATGCTGGCCCACATCATGCCGGCGACGGCCGCGATGGTGCCGGCAACGCCCGCCATCACCCATGCGTTCGAGCGCCAAGTCTCGTAGCCTTGCGTCATGAGAATCGCCAAAGCCGCCGAGGGACCGGTTTCGGCTAAAATCGCGGCAAGCGCGCCGCGGAATCCCAGAATGCGCGCACCGGCAGCGGCGCAGAAGGCGATCACGTTGGTGCCGGGCGTGACCCGAGCGAGCGAGAACGCCAGCGCGTAATCTTCCTGCGACAGCCAGCCGCGCTGCTCCACCAATTCGCGCTGCAGGGCGGCGATAGTGGGAATACCTCCGCCGAAAGTGGTGTTGCCAATGCGCAGGAAGACGCCGGTGAGCTTTCTGAGTGTAGGCGCCGGCACGTTATTCCTTGGGCGCGATGCCCAGAGCTTTCATCTTGCGGTACAGATGGCTGCGTTCCAGGCCCAGAAGTTCAGCGGTACGCGTGACGTTGCCGCGGGCTTCTTCGAGTTTCTTTAGGATGTAGTCACGCTCGGCGGCTTCGCGCACGTCTTGCAGGCTGCCGAAACGCTCCATAGGCCGGTCGAAGACCGCGCGGCGGGAACGGTCGAGCGGAATATGGCGCGCGTCGATGCCGGTCTGGGGATTCATGATGACGATGCGCTCCATGAGGTTGCGCAGTTCGCGCACATTGCCGGGCCAGGTGTACTCTTCGAGTGCGCGAAACGCATCCTCGGTCAATTGTTTGGGCTTGCGGCCATAGGCGGTGGTGAATTCCCTCAAGAAATGGTCGGCGAGGAGGCGCACGTCTTCGATGCGCTCACGCAGCGGAGGCACGTGAAAGGGAACCACGTTTAAGCGGTAGAACAGATCCTCGCGGAAATTGCCGCGCTCGATTTCTTCTTCCAGATTCTTATTGGTGGAAGCAACTACGCGCACGTCCACTTGTATCGATTCCGCAGCGCCGACCGGTTCGAAGCGCTGCTCGTCGAGCGCGCGCAGCAGCTTGGCCTGGGTCTTGAGCGACATGTCGCCGACTTCGTCCAGGAACAACGTTCCGCCATCTGCCTTCTGCAGCTTGCCGATCTTGTCGTCGAGTGCGCCCGCCAGGCTGCCCTTGCGGTGGCCGAACAACTCGCTTTCGATTAGTTCTTCCGGAATCGCAGCGCAGTTCACTTCGACGAAAGCTTCGTATGCGCGAGGGCTGGCGGCATGGATCGCGTGGGCGATGAGTTCCTTGCCGGTGCCGCTCTCGCCGTAAATCAGCACCCGGCCGTTGGTGGCCGCCATCAGTCCCAATTGCTGGCGAAGCGCTTTCATGGGTACACTGTCGCCGATGATGCGCAGCTTGGCGTCGCCTGATTCCTTCAGGCGGTTCAGCTCCAGCTCCAGCCGGCGCTGTTGCACGGCGTTGTGGAGCACCACCGTAACCTTCTCGATGGTCAGCGGCTTTTCGAGGAAATCGAAGGCTCCGAGCTTGGTGGCTTTTACAGCGGTTTCGATGGTGCCATGACCGGAAATGATAACCACCTCAGGACGGTCAGCGAAAGGGATTTCCTGGATACGCGCCAGAGTTTCGAGGCCATCCATGCCTTCGAGCCAGACATCCAGCAGCACCACTTCGTAGCTGTTACGCCCCAGCTCTTTCAAGCATTTTTCGCCGCCTTCGACGGAGCTGCAGGAATAACCTTCGTCTTCTAGAACTCCCGTCAGCGATTCGCGGATGCCCGGTTCGTCGTCTACGATCAGTACGCGCGTAGTCTTCACGCACGAGCCTCGGCCCCGGCGGTGACAGCAGCGGGGATGTCTACATAGAAGCGGGCGCCAACAGGGCGATTGTCTTCGGCGCGAACCCGCGCTCCATGCTCGGAGAGGATGTGGCTGACTATTGCCAAGCCCAGTCCGGTGCCGCGGCTTTTGGTAGAGAAGTACGGCAAGAAGAGTTTTTCCTTGTCCTCGGGTGAAATACCGCAGCCGGTGTCCGCCACCAGAAGCTCGATTGAATCAGGGCCGGATGGGAGCGTTCGCAGCAGCAATTGCTTAACGGGCGCGTCGCGCATCGCCTCGGCCGCGTTGTCAACGAGGTTTACTACCACGCGCTTGATCTGTTCGGGGTCCACCTGAACCGGGGGCAGACCAGGGGCCAGGTCGATGCGGAGATCGATACCATCCAGGCGGCCGAGAAACACGGCCAAGGCGTTCTTAACGATTTGATTGATCTCGCTAGGCACGGGTTGCGCGGCCGGGAAGCGTGAGAACTGGGAAAATTCATCGGCCAGCGTTTTCACAGACTCCACCTCGCGCGAAATAGTGCGTGCGCATTCCCGCAGAGTGCGAAGGGAGGCCGGGGTCAGGCTGCCGTCGCCCATGCGATCGAGAATGCGGCCGATGCGCTCGGCGCTGAGTGCGATGGGGGTCAGCGGATTCTTTAATTCATGCGCGATACGGCGCGCCACTTCGTGCCAGGCGGCGGCCTTCTGGGCGCGCAACAGTTCGCTGGTGTCCTCGAGAACCACCACAAATCCCTGCCCGGCCGGGGTTTGGGCCGGCAACGCGGAGACGGTGACGGCCAGATGCAGCACCTGTGCTGGCGTATGCAATTCAATCTGGCTGGCCGCGATTCCGGTGCGGCGGGCGCGCTTCATCAGGTATTGAATTTCCTTCGCGTCCTCGCGGGAAAAGAGATCGCTCAGGTTGGCCGCGCGCTCCACCTGCTCCTGGGGAAAGAGGCCCTGGAGAGCGCGGTTCACGCGCTGGATACGGCCGTCCGCACTCACCGAAAGCACGCCCGTGGGAATACTTTCGAGAATGGTTTCCGTAAAGCGGCGGCGGCTCTCTAGCTCGTGACTGTTGGCCTCCAGTTCCTGCATCATCTCGTTGAAGGCGCGAACCAGCGTGGCCAGCTCGTCGATGGCCTTGGCGCGGACCCGGTGGCTGAGGTTGCCCTTGCGGACCTCGCGCGCGGCGACCAACAGCGCCGAGATGGGCGAGATGATTTGGCGCGAGAGCAGCAGCGCAATCCAGGTGGCGACGAACAGAATAAACAGAGCGATCGCCAGGATGAAAAGCAGATACATCGTGCGGATGTTTTTCTTTTGCGCGGCTAACTGGCCGTATTCGGCCATATAACGATCGATTTCACTCTGGGTTCTCTGCATGTCGGCCGCGGAGCGCACCGCGAGAACCAACGTTCCGCGCCGCAAAGGAGCGCTGGCGGTGAATAGTCCGGTAGTTCCCGGCTGCAGCGCACATACGACTTTGGGGGACGATCCCGGCACTCTGATTTCGAGCGAAGCAATGTTGTTGTCGCGGCAAAGAGCCGCATAGTTCAACGTGCCGGCGTCCATCTCAGGCAAGAGCGCGATCCAATGGGCCAGCGCATTGGCCCGGCCCTGCACCTCCGACGACAGGGCGTTATTGCTCTGCACCAGGTCCGTCCGGATGCCTTCCGCAGGACGGCTGAACCACTTCTCGACATTGCGATTCAGGATGACATAGCTAAACAGCGCCAGGAACACCACCGGTAACAGGCTTAACGCGAGCGCGCCAGCGAGTAACTTGGTCTTGATCCGGGAGCCTTCACGATTGGCCTGCCGTTCCAGATACAACTTGACGCCGGTCCTGATCAGCATGAATCCGAGGGTTACGGTGAGCAGGAAAATCAGCGTGGAAACGGCCCAGAAAACGAAGGTTTGTCCGGCATCGGCAGGCCCGTAGTCGCCAAAACTGAAGGAGACTTGCCAGACCACCAGCGTCAGCAGAATCGCCAATAGGGCGAGGCCGGACCAAAATAGATACCGCTTTCGCATCGGAGTTAATTAAATTATAGGGGGTTCGCGGGAGCGGGTAGCCTTTTGTCACCCCAGCATCTTGCCGATGCCGCCTTCGTACTCGGGGAAATATCGTTGAATGACCGGCAACTCGAAGGAGCGCAGAATGCTGGTATTGCCTTCGCGCGCCAGGAGGAATTCGAATGACTTCCCGATCAGCGTTTCCGCAGAAACCCGGACCCCGGTTAATTTCTGCCAGTATTCCGGGGTCAGGGTCACGAAATGCCGGGTTGTCGTAGTGCTTTCGACGCTTACCTGGTAGTTGGCCGTTCCGGAATTTTCCACGCGAATCATCATGATTTATCCTCCAGGATTACCATCGCGAGCGCCTGCTCTTTGGTGTGGGTGATGGACAAAGCTACGCGCTCGACGCCCAGCTTCGCAGCGATTTCCGCCGCCTTGCCGTGGAAGTTTAGAGTGGGGCGTCCAGAAGGAAGATTGACGACTTCAAAATCGCGCCAAGCCACGCCGTGCCACCCGGTACCGAGCGCTTTCATCGCGGCCTCCTTAGCGGCGAAGCGGGCGGCATAGCGCTCGAAGCGGTTGGCCTTGCCGTCGGCGTACGCGATTTCGCGAGCAGTGAAGACCCGTTCGAGAAAACGGCGGCCGTAGCGCACAATCGCGGCTTCGATGCGCGGGATTTCACACAGATCGACACCGGAACCGAGGATCACTTCGCTAAGAGTAGCTGAGAGCGGCTCACGCTATCAACGCGAGGGATCTGCTGTGATCAAATAATAGATCATGTCCTGGTACATTTGGGCCTTTCTGATTGGCGTGATTGCGGGACTTCGTTCGATGACGGCGCCGGCCGCAGTCAGTTGGGCCGCCCGCCTGGGTTGGCTGCACCTGGAAAATACGGGCTTGGTATTCCTGGGCTCTGCATTCGCGCCATACCTTTTCACGGTGCTCGCCATCGGGGAGTTGATCGCGGATAAACTGCCGAAGACGCCCAGCCGGAAAGCGCCCGGTCCGTTTATAGGCCGCATCGTGACGGGAGCGCTCAGCGGGGCCGCGCTGGGAGCGGCTAGCCAAGGGCTGGCTGGCGGTCTGGTCGCGGGGGCTTTGGGCGCCGTCGCCGGAACCTTGGGAGGTTACGAATTTCGCGCCCGTCTGGTAAAAGCCATCGGCGGTAAGGATCTTCCCATTGCCCTGCTCGAGGACGTCATCGCGATTGGCGGTGCGATTCTAATTGTATCCCGTTTCTCATGACCAGACAATTTGACGCCATCGTTATCGGTACCGGCCAAGCTGGTCCGTTTCTCACCAGACGGCTGACTGCAACTGGGATGAAAGTCGCGATCGTCGAGCGGAAGCTGTTTGGCGGAACGTGTGTCAATACCGGCTGCATACCCACCAAGACCATGGTGGCGAGCGCCTATGCGGCGCACTTGGCGCGTCGCGCTGCGGAATTTGGAGTGGTCGTCGATGGCGGCGTCAGTGTTGATATGCGGCAAGTCAAAGCGCGGAAGGATGCAATATGCGGACAGTCGCGAGAAGGACTCGAAGCTTCGCTGAAAAAGTTGGAAAACTGTACGGTTTTTGAGGGCCACGCCAAGTTCGAGTCCTCGCGGGAAGTAAGCGTGGGAAGGGACAAGATCACGGCGGATCGGATCTTCATTAATGTCGGCGGACGCGCGATTGTGCCTCCCATGCCGGGAGTGGATCAGATTGAATACCTCACCAACAGCTCCATGATGGGCGTGGACTTTCTTCCCCGGCGCCTGATTGTTGTGGGCGGAAGCTATGTAGGTCTCGAATTCGGGCAAATGTTCCGTCGGTTTGGGAGCGAGGTTACTATTATCGAAATGGGGCCGCGCCTGATTCATCGCGAAGATGCTGACGTATCGGCGGCGGTGCAGGAAATTATCGAGCGCGAGGGCATCGGTGTCCGTCTCAACTCCAAATGCATCAGTTTCTCGAAGGAAGGCGCGGAGATCCGGGCGAAGGTGGATTGTAAGGACGGGTCGCCTGAAGTTAGCGGGACGCACGTGCTGCTTGCGGTGGGCCGCCGCCCCAACACTGACGATCTGGGTCTCGAGAAAGCCGCTGTGGCAATCGACGATCACGGATATATCGTCGTGGACGATCAGCTCCGCACCAGCGTCCCCGGTATTTGGGCCGTCGGCGATTGCAATGGGAAGGGCGGATTTACGCACACGTCGTGGAACGACGCCGAGATTGTCGCAGCCAATCTTCTGGATCACGATCCGCGGCGGGTCAGTGACCGCATTACAGCCTACGCGTTGTATATCGATCCGCCATTGGGCCGCGCCGGTCTCACGGAAGCCCAAGCCCGCGATTCCCGCAGGAAGGTGCTTATTGGTAAACGCCCGATGACGAAAGTGGGGCGGGCAGTCGAGAAGGGTGAGACGCAGGGCTTCACGAAGGTCTTGATCGATGCAGACACACGCGAAATCCTGGGCGCGGCGATCTTAGGAACCGGCGGGGATGAGGTGATTCATTCGATCCTCGATGTGATGTACGCCAAGGCGCCTTATACGGTCATCCAGCGCGCCATGCATATTCACCCGACGGTATCGGAGCTTATTCCAACAATGCTCGGAGAGCTTCAGCCGCTCGCGGACTGACTGCTCATCCCGACTTAACGGGGGCAGTTTGAGTATCGCCCTTGAAAACGCGGAACAGGTACCAATAAGACGGGAACAACAACGCTCCGCCGACCGCTAGCGCCCATAGCAGCGCCTGCATCGTCGCCCGCGGCGCGCCACTATTGTGGATCGTCATTTCCGGACGCACCAGGTACGGGTACTGGGCTAGCGCCCATCCCCACAGAATCAGAATTACCTGTCCTGCTGCACACACTCGTGCAAAACGGAAACGGCGAGTCCACAGAAATATCACCGTGCCCAGCGCCATCAGAGCGGTTGAGATCTGCAAAGGCAAAGTCCACCGGCTGTGGGCCAGGGTCGCCGTTATGGCGGGCGCTTCTTTTCCGGCCAGGAGAAACACCACCGCAGCCAGCAGCCCCGCAACCAGTTCCGCCGCAATCGCGCGCCCGCGGAAATCGTCCTGAAGGGCAGGCTCATCGGTTTCGAGCGTCAAATATGCAGCGGCAAGCAGCGCAAACAATACCACTGCGAATAGCCCCACAGCCAACGGAAAGGGCGTGAACCAAGTAAAGAAGTATCGAATCGACTCATTCGCTCCCGGCGCGCGGATTGAAGCCGAAGAGATCGCGCCGATAACCACCCCCAGCAGGACCGGCGTTACCAGGCTCGCCATCGCGAATACATTGCCTCCGCGTCCTTGTGCGTTTAGCCGGGTAGAGCCGCGGGCGCGATCTTCGGCACGAAAGATGAAGGCCGAGCCACGCAGAATCACGCCCAACAAGATCAGCAATAAGGGTACATGCAATGCCGTGAAAATCAGGGCGAAAGCGCGCGGGAAGGCCGTGAACAGCACCACCACTATTAGAATGAGCCACACGTGATTGGCTTCCCAGATCGGTCCGATGGCCTTGGCAATCAGCTCCCGCTGAGCGTTGGCGCGCGGGCCGCGGGCCAGCAGATCCCAGACGCCGCCGCCGTAGTCGGCCCCTCCCAGAACGACGTAGAACGTCAAAGCAACCATCATCGCCAAACCCAGAATGAATTCGAGCGATGGCATCAGCGTAAGGCTCCTTCATCCGAGGGTACGGGCTTCATCGCGCTCGGACTCTCGCGCACCTGCCGAATTAACAGCATCACGACGGCCCCTGCCAACACCAGGTAGATTAAGCTGATTGCAAGAAAGGGTACGATCAGCCAGGGCATAGGCGTAACTGCATCGGCGGTTCGCATGACGCCCTGAATAATCCACGGCTGGCGACCCAACTCCGTCACCATCCATCCAGCTTCGAGCGCAAAGAAACCAAGCGGCGCCGCGGCCACTACCGCCCATAAGAAAGCTCGGGAGTTTGCCAGCGAGCGCGATCTCCATTGCCGCCATGCGGCCCACAGCGCGACAAAGATCATCGCGAAGCCTGCCGCGACCATCACCTGAAACGACAGATGCACCGGGGCAACCGGGGGCCAGACATCGCGCGGAAAGTCATTTAATCCACGCACTGGCGCATCCGCAGTGCAATAAGCAAGGAAGCTGAGCAAGCCGGGTATCTCAATGGCGTACGGAGTCCGGCGGCGTTCCACATCGGGCCACCCTCCGATTCGCAACGGCGCGCGCCTCTCGGTCGCGAATTGGCCTTCCATCGTGGCGAATTTGACGGGCTGGGTTCGCGCCACCATTTTTCCCAGTAAATCTCCGCTCAAGGGCTGGAATATGGCTCCGATTCCGCCGACTATTAGTGCGAGTCCGAGCGCGCGTTGATGGAACAGGTTGGTGTTGTCGCGCAGGAGTGCCCAGGCGTGGATGCCAGCAACCGCAAAGCCTATCGAAGCATACGCGGCCAGCAGCATGTGAATTGACTGCGGAAGCGACGCCGGATTGAGCATCGCCGCGATCGGCTGGATGTCCTGGGGCTGGCCGTCCACCAAACGAAACCCCGTTGGCGTATTCATCCAGGCATTGGCAAAAACCACAACCATCCCGGAAGCGGCGCCCGACACCGCAATCAGTAAGCCCGCGGCGAGATGAGCGCGAGGCGATACGCGATCCCATCCGTAGAGATAAACGCCCAGGAAAATCGCTTCGGCAAAAAACGCAAAACCTTCGAGCGAGAAGGGCATCCCGATTAGGGCTCCGGCCCAACTCATGAATTTAGGCCACAGCAATCCGAGCTCAAACGACAGTACAGTGCCGGACACCGCGCCGACGGCGAAGAGCACTGCCGTACCTTTGGCCCACCGTTTCGCGAGCAATAAGTCGACTTCCCGGCCGCCGCGCAGCCAGCGCCATTCCGAGAGCACCATCAGAAGCGGCATGCCCATGCCCGCTACCGCAAACAGGATATGAAACCCGAGCGACATCGCCATTTGGGATCGGGCGGCAAGCAAATCGCTCATTCGTGGAATAACCCTCTTTCCGATGATAGGCCCGCAGGTTAGACCTAGGTGACCGGTTATCGTTCGCTCGCTAGGGAGCGGCGGCGATGGCGGCGGCCGAGGCCGGAGTCTTCTGGTGGCTCTCCCAAAAAGCTCGCGCCAGGCTCGCCAGCGGCTCTCTTGCGTCCGTCAGGATGTCGATTTCTTCATGCTCGATGGGAGCGTGATCTTTTTCTAAGATGTAAATCAGCCGGCCGCCGGCGCTGAGGGAAAATCGCACTGCGTCGGACGGTTCGTTCTCGGGAAAATGATCGCAGCGTCCTCGCGCGTATCCGCTATTGCAAATTTCGCGCTGGATGGATTCGGGAGGTTCCCTCGTGCATCCGGCTGTGCAGGTTCCGGCCCAGGCGTCGCCTAGAGGCAAGCGGGGGGGCGGGTCCCACCCGGCGGAATCCAGGCGTCGCGAAGGTTTGAAGTAGGGGCAAGCCATCGGCAATAACCGGTTAAGCGGTATCCTAGCAGATAAGTGACCCCGCGTATTCAGCTTCTCGAACAGATTCTGTCGCAGGACCCGTCGAGCAAACTTGCTCGTTACGGATTGGCGATGGAATACGTCAACACAGGGGAGTGGGTACGCGCGATTCCGGAATTCGAAGCCGTGCTCGCAACCGATCCGGCGTACTCGGCGGCCTACTATCACGGCGGCCAGACGCTCGAAAAAATGGGCCGGCTGGATGAAGCGCGCGAATTTTACCGCCGCGGCATTGCTGCTACGCGCGACCCTCATGCGCTTGGCGAGCTCGAGGCCGCGCTGAGTATACTGGGGGATTGAGTTCGATAGAGGTGGTTTTGCGCCGCATTTCATATATACTTCTGACCTTGTGCGCCGTTGGCCTGCCTGCACTGCCGCAAGGCCTCCCGCAGGCCCGGCCGCCCGTCCGCAGGCCAACCGTAACCGCGGCGGACGCCCAGAATCAGTTGGATGGCAACGAAGCCCTGTTCACTGTACTCGCCGCCATCAATGCAGCCGGCTACGACGACCAGATTGACGCAGCCTCCACTCACGTGTTCCGGCACGCGCTGCGCACCCATCTCGCGGCCCGCAACCTCGATAGCGTCTTCGAGCTGAAACGCTTCTACCGCGATCACAAGTTGCAGAACCCGAATGCTGAGCTGAACCGGTATATCTCTTACGCTCTGCTCATCAACGGTCCTCCGGATTTTGGATACCGCGATCCCGACATGGTGCGCCCGCCCGACGCTACTTCGATCGAAGGCCTGTCCCCGTTGCTGGCAGCGTTCTATAAGGAAGCAAACCTGGCGGAAGCCTGGCAGCAGGCACAGCCTTTCTACGACCAGATCATCGAGCAGTATCACGAACCGGTGGCTCGCGCCGTCCTCCAAGCGAACGCCTATGCCCGTAGCACCACTAGCGGCTATTTAGGGCGTCGCTTCCAGATTTTTATCGATCTGCTCGGCGCGCCTAATCAGGTGCAGTCGCGCAGCTTCGGCGACGAATATTTTATCGTGGTGACGCCTTCGGTCGAGCCGCAAATCGACGGCGTCCGTCACGCATACTTGCACTATCTGGTGGACCCTCTGGGACTGAAATTCTCCGAAGACATCAACAAGAAACATGCCCTGGGAGATTATGCGCAGGGAGCCGGCGCTTTAGACGAGCATTACAAAACGGACTTCGTCGATTTGGCCACCGAGAGTCTGATCAAAGCAATCGAAAGCCGGTTAGATCGCAAACCGGCCGCAGCCGATCAGGCCATGAAAGAAGGTTTCGTGCTGGCCCCCGCCCTGGCTGAGCAGCTCGCGATATACGAGAAACAGGAAGTAGCCCTGCGCCTGTACTTCCCCAATCTGTTCGCCGGCTTGGACTTCAAGCGCGAAGAGCAGCGCATGGCCAACGTGGAGTTTGCAGCTTCCCGCAGCACCCGCACGGTGCGCGCCGCCGAAATCGTGAAGCCACCGGAATTGACGGGCGCCGCCAAGACCCTGGCCGATGCCGAGCAATCGTTCACCAACCGGGATTTGGACCGCGCTAAACAGATTTTCACCCGGGTGCTGGAAGAAACCACCGAGCAATCCCTGCACGCAAAAGCGTATTATGGATTAGCGCGGGTGGCTGTGCTGCAGAGAGACCCCGAGACGGGCGATCGCCTGTTCCGTAACGTTCTGGAACTGCAGCCGGACACCGAAACCAAAGCTTGGAGCTGGCTGTATTTGGCGCGTTTGGCTGATTCGCAGGGGGACCGGGACCAGGCCGTGAAAAACTATAAAGCAGCCTTAGCCGTTCCGGAAGCACCGGAATCCGTTCGGCAAGCGGCCCTTAAAGGTGTCGCCGAAGCCTTCAAAAAGTGAAGCCTTCAAAAAAAATTACGAGGAGCAAAGGAATGAAGACGAAGTACATGATAGTCGGCCTGCTGGCGGCAGGCAGTCTGACCATGGGCCAGAAGGTGAAATCGCCCAAGGAAGCTGAGGCCGTGAAGGCGGTATTAGGCGCGCAGACTCCGGATCAACGGATCGCCGCCGTCGACGATCTTATCGCCAAGTTCAAGGATACCGAGTTCAAAGCTGCCGCTTTAGAGATGGCCGGCGAAGCCTATGGGCAGAAGCGTGATTCTCCGAATGCGATTGTGTACGGAAATCGTGCTCTCGAAGCCGACCCCAAGAATTTCCAGGCCATGCTCCTGGTCTCGGGACAACTCGCGCAGATAACCAAGGAATTCGATCTGGACAAGGACGAAAAATTGAAGAAGTCATCCAAGCTGGCCAATGATGCGATTACCAGCATCAACGCTGCCGCGAAACCCAACCCGCAGCTCACCGACGAGCAGTGGACCGACATTAAGAAGGACATGGTTTCGCAGGCGCACGAGACGCTGGGAGTGATTGCCGTTCTCGACAAGAAATGGGATACCGCTATTACCGAGTTCAAGGGCGCGATTGACGACGCGGCTCACCCGGAGCCGGCCACCATGCTCCGTCTGACGGCCGCTTACAACGCCGCCATGAAATACGATGAGGCGGGCGCTATGGCGGATAAATTGTTGGCTAACCCCAGCCTTCCCGACAATCTTAAGAAAATCGCCCAGGATGAGAAACTAAAGGCTGCCAAAGGGAAGACTCCAAAGTAATTTTCCGCCGGCGCTTCAAAAAGCCATGAGCGTGGACCTCGCCATTCTCGAGAAAGCGCTGGGACACTGCTTTAGCGACCGCGAGTTGCTGGAGCGCGCGCTCACCCATAAATCGAGGGTTTATGAGAAGCCGGCCGAGTTCGAAACCGCCGCCGATAATGAGCAGCTGGAATTCCTGGGCGACGCAATTTTGGGGTTTGTGGTAAGCGAATCCCTGGTCCGCCGCTTCGCATCTTTTCCCGAAGGACGTCTTTCCAAACTCAAGGCCCATCTGGTCAGCGCCGCCCATCTCTATGCAGTGGCGCAGAACTTGCATTTGGGCAACTATTTACTGCTCGGCCGTGGCGAAGAGATGAGCGGCGGGCGTGAGAAGAAGGCGCTACTTTCCGACGCTGTCGAAGCTTTGATCGCGGCGTTGTATCTCGAAGCTGGCCTGGAGGCGGCGCGGCGATTCATTGAAGGCTGCATTATCGGCGCGTTCGATCTCCCCCAGGACGGCGTCGATTGTGCGGTTACTGATCACAAGAGTGCCTTGCAGGAAATGGCGCAGACGCTGAAGCTTCCGGCCCCGCGGTATGCCACCGTCACGGAAGACGGGCCAGAGCATGCTAAGACCTTCACGGTAGAAGTTCGGGTGGGCAAGGACTGGGTGAGCCAGGCGCAAGGGTTCTCGAAGAAAAGCGCCGGGCAGAAGGCCGCCCAGCAGGTCCTCGAGCAATTAGCCGATTTCGGACGCTAGGGATAGTTGTTTTAGTCGACTGCGCCGCGCCAGGTATTCCCTTTTTCGTCGCGCAAGGTGACCATCAAGCCACTCGAAATCCCGCTGAGTGTCTTCCCGGTTCCGTCGCGGAAGCGGTACACGATGGAATTGTCTGCATTGGTCTCCGCCGAACCCAGCCAAATGTTGCCATATTCGTCTTTTAGCTTGATGTAATCGCCATGGCCATAGCCCGAGACGCGGGTCTTGGTCTTTTCTTCCTGCAGATGGAAGAAGCCGCCTGGCTGCCGATTGGGTCGGCGCTTGGTTAATGACACTGGATTCCTCCCCATTACGATTGTGCGGCGAGTACTACGGCATTGCGATCAGGCAAATGCCTTGGTTGCCGTGGGTGTTTATCCTAAGTCTATGCGTGCACTTGTGCAACGAGTCAGCCGGGCGAGCGTGGCAGTGGAGAATTCGGTAGTTGGAGAAATTGGTGCTGGATTGCTGGTAATGCTTGGGGTAGCGAAGCCCGACACTTTAGGGGAAGCAGAATTCCTGGTGGATAAGATTCTGAACCTTCGCATTTTCGCGGACGGTAACGGCAAAATGAATCGTAGCGTGCTCGATACCAAAGGCGAATTATTGGTGATTTCGCAGTTTACTCTGTATGGAGACTGCCGAAAAGGCCGCCGGCCAGGTTTCGACGCCGCCGCTCCCCCGCAGCAAGCCCGCGAACTTTATGAATCGTTCGTAGGTTTGGCACGCGTCAGCGGGTTACGAGTAGAAACTGGCGTGTTTCAGGCCCACATGGGTGTGTCGCTGCTGAACGACGGGCCCGTCACACTCCTGCTTGAGAAATGATTTTGCCCCAGCTCAAGGCTCGGCTGTTTTATACGATCACAGCCGGGCCTTGAAGACGACTCCCGAATTATTAATGGTGTAGTAAGAACCAGGCAACCAGCAGGACTCCGGGAACGCCGAGGGCCCACGCAACAATGTATCCCATAAAACACCTCCGCCACGTTACTTGCAACCGCAAGTCCAATCAGGCTTCCCCGAACCGTCAATTCGTAAGTGTGTGCAATAAAGATGGTGTGTAACGTCGTCTCTCTATGGTTCGCGATTTCTCGACGGTTGCCCGGCGATTGACGCGGCAATATATTCACAAGCGTGCTCGGGAGGTGCATGCGCAGCTGATAGGCTCACGACGCACGCGCCTCAGACCCACCGATTCCTTGGCGATGTCCGCAGCGTTGATTCCGTCGCCCATGAATCCGCCCACGTGTATCTTGCCGCGGGAGGACGCGGATGGCCTGCTGCTTGTGGGCAGGAGAGAGGCGCGCGAAGAGCGTCGCCTTCTCTGCCGCGTAGGCCAACTCGGTATCGGACATTTTCTCCACATCGCCGCCGAGGAGCACGGGCATGAGGCCGACGTCCCTGCCTTTGCGGGTAATCAGTTGGTTGACTGCAACAAAATCGCAACGTACCGTACAGCCCCACCAAACTCTAAGCCATATGGCACGCGATGCATGCTCAGATTTTGGGCTGTGGCTGTAATCTGGTAATTGAATTCTGGCGGTGAGGGTGGGATTCGAACCCACGGAACCCGTGAAGGTTCAACGGTTTTCGAGACCGCCCGATTCAACCGCTCTCGCACCTCACCGTACTTCTAACCTAACTGATTTTTCCAGCTCTTGCAATTAACTCGATACCCGAATTCACCGCCGATTTAGGACTTCGACATTAGTCGTAAGCCTTATGGCGCGAATGATCGGAACTCCGACAGGCCTTAGAGCAGCTTGTCGAGAGAGATAGGCAGCTCTCTGATCCGTTTCCCCGTCGCGTTAAAAATGGCATTAGCGATCGCCGCTGCCGCGCCAGTGATGCCGATTTCGCCGAGTCCCCGTGCGCCCAATGGCGCATGCTCATCGGGTATATCTGTGTAAACGATTTCGATAGGCGGCACATCCAAATTCACCGGGACATGGTATTCGGCGAGCGAAGGATTCATAATTCGGCCCCGGCGCTCGTCGAATAGTGTCTCCTCGGTCAGCGCCATGCCGATTCCCATGATGATCCCTCCCTGAAGCTGGCTCACAGCCGTTTTAGGGTTCACAATAGTCCCGCAATCGAAAGATCCCAGCCAGCGCGACAGCCGGATTTCGCCGGTTTCTGCGTGCACCCGAACCTCGCAAAATTGGGCTCCGTAAGAAGCCATCGAATACTTCATTGTTTCGAGCGGCGGTCCGGAAGATGCTTCAGCTTCGACCGAAGCCCGTCCCGCAGCCCGTAGAATGTCGGAATACGTTTCTCCGTGGTTCAAGTCGCCGATGCGATAAATCCCGCCGTCGCGCGCTTGCACTTGTTCGTATTTCGCGCCATGCAGCGGTGAATCGGCGCGTTTGCCCGCCAGCCTGAGCATTTCACGATAGATTTGCTCGACGGCGGCCTGCACCGCTGCGACAATGGTCGCGGTCTGGTTGGACCCGCCCGCCAACATCGGAGTATCGGGCAACTGCGAGTCGCCATATTGAAAAGTTACTTGTTGTAGCGACAAGCCCATGCGATCGGCGGCGTGCTGTATTTGCACGGTGGCCGTTCCCATTCCCATCTCACAGGCCGGCGTTTGCACGATCGCCGTTCCGTCGGCGTGGATGCAAACGCGAGCCTTCGCCGGGAAGCGCATATACGGATAGTAGGCGGTCGCTACGCCTTGGCCGATCAGCCACTTCCCTTCCCGCTGGGAGCGCGGCTCGGGGTTGCGGCGGGCCCACCCGAATTTCTCTGCTCCCATGCGATACGCTTCCACGAGTTGGCGGCTCGAAAACAGAGTATCCTTCGTCGGATCTTTTACCGGCTCATTGATGCGCCGCACTTCAATCGGATCCATCCGCAACTCAAACGCAAGCTCGTCTATGGCCGATTCGAGAGCGAATGTTCCGATCGATTCCCCCGGAGCTCGCATCCAAGTGTTGGCGACCGTATCGAGGTAGACGACTTTCTGGCCGATGAACACGTTGGGTGGACCGTAAAGATGCCGCGCCGGAAAAGTGCATTGTTCGGCGTAGCGCCCGCTCCGTGTTGTGGCCGTAATTCCGGTGTGGAGCAGAGCGTCTAACCTTCCGTCTTTGCCCGCTCCCAATGCGACGCGCTGTTCTGAGATAGTGCGCCCGCCGATCACGCGGAAGACCCCTTCGCGCGATAACGCCAGCTTAACGGGACGGTTCACTACTTTCGCGGCCGCCGCGCAAAGCGCCGTATGATTCCACAGGCCGGCTTTGCCGCCGAAACCACCCCCCACGAATGGTGCCACCACCTGAACGTCTTCATTTTTAAGACTAAATATGTAGGCCAGAGTATGGGCGGTCAGATTAACCGACTGTGTGGAATCGAAGACCGCTAAACCGCCGTCGGGATTCCAAAAGGCAATCGTCGCGTGGGGTTCGATGGCATTGTGGTTGTAGCGGGGCGCCCGGTAAATATTGTCGACACTTACAGAGGCCTGTTCGAGACCCTTCTTCACGTCGCCGATTTTGATCTCCGGTGGCTCGCCCATGACGTCGTGCGGCGTCACTGCCCCGGCCTTCATGGCTTCGAACAAAACTTGCGGTGACTCGGCGGCATAATCAATTTGGACGAGAGACGCAGCATATTCGGCTTGCTCCAAAGTCTCCGCCACGACGACCGCCACCGGTTGTCCGTCCCAGTAAATCGCGTCGTCCTGCATAATCGGCAAGTCGCTCAGGGCCACGCCCTTGCCTAGATCTTCAAAATTCGCCAGAGGCGGCGCCTTCATCCTGGGCATGTTGTGATGGGTAATCACCTCCAAAACACCAGTCACCGCTTTGGCCCGAGAAGTATCGATCTTTGTGGATTTCCCTTTGGCAATAGCGCTATAAACCAGCGCGCCATAAACCAGGTCAGGGACCCTGAATTCCGCGGTAAAACGCGCCTCGCCTGTCACCTTCACTTCAGCATCGACACGTGTAACAGGTTTGCCGACAAACCCTGCCTGGTCTATCAATGGATCTTTCTTCTTGTCGGGAAGGAACTGCGCGGCGGTTTGCATGATGGATTCGATCACACTCATAGCGCACCCTCCGCTTCGGTCATTTCGCTCAATACGCTGACGATCGTTCGTTTCGCCAATTCAATTTTGAAGTTGTTGTATCCATATCCTCGCGCTCCCGCGAGTTCCGCTTCAGCCGCGCGTTGAAATGTCTCGATGCCGGCTTTCGAGCCGGTCAGCACCTTTTCCGCTTGATAGGCGCGCCACGGCTTGTGCGCCACCCCGCCCAGCGCGAGACGCACGTTCCGGATGGTTCCATCCATTATTTCTAGCGCCGCTGCCACGCTTACGAGTGCGAAGGCGTAACTCGCGCGATCCCGTACTTTCCGGTATCGCGAGTGTTTGGCAAATCCGAGCGGCGGCAATTCAATCGAAGTAATCAATTCATCCGGCTTCAGATCGGTCTCGAAGTGCGGCGCATCTTCCGGGAGCCGATGAAATGCGCCGAAAGGAATGCTGCGCTCACCCCCCGGGCCTGTCACGCGAACAGTCGCCTCCAGCGCCGCCAGGGCGACACACATGTCCGACGGATGTGTGGCGATACAACTTTCGGATGTCCCCAAAATGGCGTGCATCCGATTGAACCCTCCGAGGGCGTCGCATCCCGACCCGGGAGCCCGTTTATTGCACTTCGCAGCGTCGTCGTAGAAGTAATAGCAGCGTGTGCGTTGCATCAGATTGCCGCCGACCGTCGCCATATTTCTAATCTGGCCGGATGCGCCGTAGAGTATCGCCTGCGACAACACCGGATAGCGCTCCCGAATCAAGCGGTCATTCGCAACCGCGCTATTCCTGACCGCCGCACCGATAGAGATACCGCCGTCCGGAAGTTCTACGATGCCGGCCGGCGACAACCCCGTGACGTCCACCAGGGCGTCTGGTTGTTCGATATCTTCGCGCATCAGATCGACTAAGTTTGTGCCTCCGCCCAGAAACTTTGAGTTCGGATTCAGCGACCAGAGCGAAAGGGCCGCATCGGCAGAGCGGGCTTGCGAATAGGCGAAATTCTTCATCGCGTTGCCTCCGCCTTAAATGCGCCGCGAATGGCTGCGCAGATCCCTACGTAAGCGCCGCAGCGGCACAAATTGCCGCTCATCCGTTCTTTAATCTCCTCGTCGGAAAACTCCGGCGCGGCAGAGGAGTCTTTGCTTACCGCGCTAGGCAAGCCCGCCTTAAATTCCTGGATCATACCTATCGCGGAACAAATTTGACCCGGCGTACAATAGCCGCATTGGAATCCGTCCTGTTCCACAAATGCTGCTTGCATGGTGTGCAGCGCTCCCCCGGAGCCCAAACCTTCGATGGTTATGATATCCGCACCTTCAAACTGGACGGCAAGCGCCAAGCACGAAAGAATCCGGTCTCCGTTGACCAAAACGGTGCAAGCACCGCACGCGCCTTGGTTGCAACCTTTCTTGGTGCCGGTCAGATCCAGGTGTTCCCGCAAGGCATCCAGAAGAGAAACACGTGGCTCAACCCTCAAGGTGTGAGCAGTGCCGTTTACCTGCAACGTTATCTGATCTATAGAGGGACTCGGGAGCTGGCTCTCTGGACTTGCTGCCCTCTTACGTTCAATTACTGGATGTTCCATTTGATTCCTCGACCTTCAACAACTGTGATTAAGTTAGATCCAGTATTATTCGGTTTCGTTACGTGGCCAGAAGACGCGTTTACAGTTACTAACTGTCAGAGCGCATCGCCTTATAGACTCTTCGTTTGAGCGGTGCAGTTAATGCACGGCGCTTGCACGAAATACGTCAGCCTCATTGTTTTTCTAGGAAACGCAAAAGAACGACTGAAGAAATCACTCATCCAGGCGGAGCTTCCCATAGGCCATGCAAATGCAGGTCATGGGACGCACGTTAATCAAAGGAGACAACCATGAAATATCTCATTGCGTGGGGGCTCGGCGTTCCGGGGGCCTTAATCTTTGTCTGGTTTTTGATGAGCCATCACTAGTCCGCTGGTGGTTACCACGCCATAAGGCGAACCACCTGATGCCAGTCTAGAGGCAGCAAGAACATAGAAGGAAAGAAAAACATCTCGAAAGGAAAAGAAATGCCAGAGACAAATTACGGATATGAGACTGAGACAACCAAGTTGGCGGAACAGGCCGCCGAGGTTGCCAAAAAGGCCAAGGAGTCCGTCTCCGAGGCTGCGAAGACCATGAAGAGCAAGACTGACGAGTTTGGCCGGACCGCCGTGAATAAGCTCGAAGACCAACGCAGGTCGGCCGCCGGCGCGTTACACGAAACGGCCAGCAGCCTTCATGAAAACGCCGGAAGGTTGCCGAATGGGCGCGATATGGCGAATTCCGCTGCTGAAAAAGTGGATGCCGTGGCGGGGTATCTGGACCGGCACGATACCAAACAAATGGTGGCCGATCTTGAAGGCGTCGTTAAAAAGAATCCCCTGCCCGCCCTGCTGATCGCCGGTGCGGTGGGTTTTCTGATTGGGCGGACGATCCGCAACTAAGCCCGGGTCACATGGCCCTCGATAACCGCCGCTCGGTTTCAGAAGTACTGCGGGGCATTTTGGGAACGTGCAGGACATTGTCCGCTCCGAAGTGCGCCTGGCGAAGTCGGATCTAAAAGCAGAGGCGGGTAAGGCTGTCAGCGCCGTTACCGGAAAGAAGAGCGGGCACAATCCTCTTATACCGCGGGAGTTTGAAGCCTCTACCCATCGAATCTAGGCTTCTTAGAGAACGGAAGTCGCGACTTGTTACGAGGAACATGAAACCCAAAAAAAAGACCAAAGATAACGCGTTGCGTGGTAAAGGCGGGGAACTTCATCAGACCGCAGGGGCCGATGTGCCCGTGCTTACCACCCAGCAAGGCACGCCCGTTTCCGACGATCAGAATTCGTTGCGGATAGGGCCGCGGGGCCCGACGGCTCTCGAAGACTTCCACTTACGTGAAAAAATCTTCCATTTCGATCACGAGCGCATCCCTGAACGAGTGGTGCACGCGCGCGGGTTCGGCGCTCATGGGTACTTCGAAAACTACCAGCGTCTTCCCGACCTTACTTCGGCCGACCTGTTCCAGCGAGCCGGTGAGAAGACACCGGCTTTTGTCCGCTTCTCAACGGTAGCCGGCAATAAAGGCTCCGCCGATCTGGCGCGCGATGTGCGCGGCTTCGCCGTAAAGCTCTACACGCAACAGGGAAACTGGGACATTGTGGGCAACAATATACCGGTATTCTTTATTCAGGACGCGATCAAGTTTCCGGATCTGATCCACGCTGCTAAACAGGAGCCAGACCGCGATTTCCCGCAGGCGCAAACCGCTCACGATAACTTTTGGGATTTCATTTCGCTAATGCCCGAAAGCATGCACATGATCATGTGGGTGATGTCGGATCGTGCTCTTCCGCGGTCCTTCCGCTTCATGGAAGGTTTCGGTGTGCATACTTTCCGCTTGGTAACCGCAGCGGGAAAGTCGACCTTCGTTAAATTCCATTGGAAACCCAAGCTGGGCATGCAGTCGGTATTATGGAATGAAGCGGTAAAAATCAACGGCGCGGACCCGGATTTTCATCGAAGAGATCTCTGGAACGCCATCCAGTCAGGCAACTTTCCCGAATGGGAGTTGGGCTACCAGCTTTTTGACAATAAATTCGCCGACAA
>JANXXL010000387.1 GCA_025350625.1 Bryobacterales bacterium
ATCGAGAACGGCTATCAGGTGGCGGTGCTCGCACCGACCGAGATCCTGGCCGCACAGCATTACTTCTATTTCAAGAAGCTGTTTCAAAAGCTCGGCTACGTCACCATTCTGGTAACCGGCTCGACCCCCGCGCGCGAGAAAATTCAGTTGAAGAAACTGGCGGCGGCTGGACTTGCGCAAGTGGTAGTGGGAACGCACGCGCTGCTCGAAGCCGACATGGAATTCAAGCGTCTGGGTCTGGCGATCGTCGATGAGCAGCATCGTTTCGGTGTAGAGCAGCGGCAGGCGGTGCTCGAAAAAGGCGCCGCTAAGGGAACGCCTCCGGATGTCATCGTGATGACCGCGACACCGATCCCGCGCACTTTAGCGTTGACAATATACGGCGATCTCGACATCAGCGTGATCGACGAACTGCCGCCCGGACGCAAGCCCATCGTCACCAATCACGTCACCGAAGATAAAGTGGAGCAGGTCTACAGCTTCTTGAAGAAACAGATCGCATTGGGCCGCCAGGCATACGTGGTGTATCCCGTGATCGAAGAGTCCGAAACGCTGGCCATCAAGGCGGCGCAGAAGATGCACCAGCACCTGTCCGAACTGGTGTTTCCCGATCTCGCGGTCGGCCTACTCCATGGCCGCATGCCGGCGGCCGAAAAAGAATCCGCCATGGAAAACTTCCAGCGCGGTGAGACTAAGATTCTGGTATCCACCACAGTGATTGAAGTAGGCGTCGACGTGCCGAATGCATCGGTAATGGTGATCGAACAGGCGGAGCGGTTCGGTTTGGCGCAAATGCATCAATTACGCGGACGCGTAGGACGCGGAACCGAGCAAAGCTATTGCGTCCTGGTCACTGCCAAGATGAGCGAACTCGCCCGCGAGCGGGTTCGAACACTCGTCGAATCCAACGACGGGTTCTTTATCGCGGAGATGGATATGAAGCTGCGCGGCCCAGGGGAATTTTTCGGGACCCGGCAATCCGGTCTTCCAGCGCTCCAAATTGCCAGCATTGTGCGCGACGCGGACGTGCTGGAGGTGGCCCGCAATGAAGCCGCGGCGTTCGTGGCGCATCCGCCCTCCGAGCAAGAATTGCGTCGCGCCGTCACCTTTATCCGCGATCACTGGCAGCGGCGCTACGGCTTGGCTCAGGTAGGCTAATCGCCATGCGCGTGATTGGGGGAGAATTTCGCCGCCGAACGCTCCACAGCCTTCCGGGGCTCGATATCCGCCCGACGCCGGACCGATTGCGGGAGGCGCTATTCAACATCCTCGCCCCCCGCATCGACGGCGTCGTTTTTGCCGATTTATATGCCGGCACCGGCTCCGTAGGCATCGAAGCGTTAAGCCGGGGCGCCTCTAAAGCGATCTTCGTCGAGCAAAAGTTCGCTGCGGCAAGAACCATTCGCGAAAATTTGCGAGCGTTGGGAATCGAAGGCCGCGCCGAAGTGCGGCAGGGTCGCGCAACTGCGATGATTCCGCGCATTGAAGCCGATATCGTGTTTCTGGATCCACCGTATGCGCTCGAAACAGAATACTCGGCCTCGCTCGAACTGCTGGCGGCGATGGCTCCCGCTCTCGTGATCGCCCAGCATCCGCCGCGCCTGAAGTTGGCGGACCATTACGGCCGACTGCACCGCACACGTCTCTTGAAACAGGGCGACAATGCACTCAGCTTTTACCAACCGGCAAATGAAACAATCGAAATATGAAGCTGAAAATTGAGCGAGCCACCGAGCGCGACATACCGGCAATTGTGCGCCTGGTGCGGCAACTGGCGGAATACGAAAAACTGGAGCACGCCATGGTCTCGCGCGAAGACGATTTCAGAAAGGCGCTGTTCGGGCCACAACGAAATGTGGAGGCATTGCTGGCGTTCGCCGACGATGTTGCCGTGGGATTGGCCCTCTATTTTTACAACTTCTCAACCTTCCAGGGGCGGCGCGGCATCTACCTCGAAGACATTTACGTCGAACCCGAATTTCGCGGCCGCGGCATTGGCAAGGCGCTGCTCAAGCAGCTCGCCAGAGTGGCCAAAGAGGGAGACTGCGGACGCCTGGAGTGGTCGGTCCTCACCTGGAACCAGCCCTCGATTGATTTTTACCACGCGCTCGGCGCTGTCACCATGGACGACTGGCGAATCTTCCGGTTGACAGGAGAAGCTCTCGACAGGCTCTCCAACGACTGAGAACCTACTCCTCTTCTTCCTCTTCGCCGGTCTTGGCGGCCTTGGCAGCGGCGACTATTTTCTCGGACTGCGGTCCAGGGACGAAATCGTAGTGATCGAACTCCATGTGGAAAGTGGCGCGGCCCTGGGTCATCGAGATCAAGTCGTTTTGATAGTTGAGCATCTCTGACATCGGCACGTGCGCTTTGATGATCTGCGTGCCGCCTTTGGTATCCATGCCTGAAATGCGCCCGCGGCGGCCGTTCATATCGCCCATTAAATCGCCGGCGAATTCGACGGGAGCCTGCACTTCCACATTCATCACCGGTTCAAGGAGAGCGGGCTTAGCTTGCTCCATCGCAGCCTTGAAAGCCTTGCGGGCGGCTAGTTTGAACGACATTTCTGATGAATCGACGTCGTGGTAGGACCCGTCGTAGACCACCACTTTGAAATCCACCACCGGAAAGCCGGCCAGGAAACCCTTTTCAGCTGTCTCGACAATTCCTTTTTCAATCGCCGGAATGAAGTTGCGCGGTATGGCGCCGCCGAAAACCTCGTTGGCAAATTCGAACTTGCCGCCGCGCGGAAGCGGTTCCAGGCGAATCCAGCAATCGCCAAACTGTCCGTGCCCGCCGGTTTGTTTCTTGTGGCGGCCCTGCACGTCGGCCCGGCCGCGGACCGTCTCGCGATACGGAATCTTGGGAGCGTGAAGCTGCACGTCCACGCTGTAGCGCTTCTTCAACCGGCTGACAATCACTTCCACATGCTGCTGGCCGGCCCCCGCCAACAGGAATTCTTTAGTCTGCGGGTCGCGATAGAAACGCAATGACTGATCCTCTTCGAGAATTTTATGAATCGCATTACCCATGCGGTCCTCATCATTGCGCGTCTTGGCGGAGATTGCGTAGGCTATCGAAGGCTCGGGCAACTGCACCGCGGGATAGGTCATGGGCGAACTCTTGTCTGCCAGGGTGTCGCCCGTCAGCGTGTCCTTCAGTTTCGCCACGCCGCCGATGTCCCCGGCGTGCAGTTCGGCGATGGGGTTGATGGTCTTGCCGAGGAGCGTCCCAATGTGCGAAAGGCGCTCGACTCCACTGTTGCGCGAGTTAACCAGATTGGCATCGTTACGCAAGATACCCGACACCACCTTGAAATACGTGACTCGTCCGGCGAAGGGGTCGGCAATGGTCTTGAAGACGAATGCCGAAAGAGGTTCGGAATCCTTAACGGCGCGTTCCTTCTCAACCCCATTCAGGGTCCCCTTCCAGGGACCGCGCGTAGCGGGATCGGGGAAATATTCGAAAGCAAAGTTCAGGATCAAATCGCTAGCCACGTTGTGAAGAGCTGAGGCGCACAAAACCGGAAACATCCGTCGTTGCCCCACCGCCTCCCGCAGGCCGTCGAGAATATGTTCCACCGGCAGCGTGCCGGTATCGAAGAACTCTTCGAGGTACGCGTCATTGCCTTCCGCCACCATTTCGACCAGCGCTTCATGCGCCGCCTTGGCGGCATCGGCGAGGTCCGCTGGAACATCGCCTTCTTTCCCTTTGCCATCGCCGTCGCGCGTGTAGGTGTAGGACTTCATCCGCACCAGGTCCACTACGCCACTGAAACTTTTTTCGGATCCTATCGGCAGATGAACCGGTATGGCGGTGCGGCCGAAGAAGGATTGAACGCTCTCGAGCGCCCGCTCAAAGCTGGAACGCTCGCGATCGAGTTTATTAATGACGATCGCCCGTGGCAACTGGAAGTCCTCGCAGAATGACCACACCTTTTCCGTCTGCACTTCCACCCCAGCCACGCCGTCTATCAACACCAAAGCCGAATCGGCCGCCGCCATCGAGGCCTTGGTGTCATTGATAAAGATGTTAAAACCGGGTGTATCGAGCAGGTTGATCTTCTTGCGATTCCACTCGCCCGCTGCTACGGCGGTGGAAATCGTAATCTTACGCGCAATTTCCTCGTCGTCGAAATCGGTAACGGTGGCGCCCTCGTCTACACGGGCCAGGCGGCTCGAAGCGCCCATCGAATACAATAAGCCCGCCACTAAAGATGTTTTGCCGGAATGCCCATGGCCCACCAGTGCCACGTTCCGGATATCGCCGGTTTCGTAAACTTTCACCTTATCTACGCTCCCTTATAACCGAGTCGCAAACTGTGGATCTTATCACAACGGAGGAGTTCGCAGACTTGGCGCTTTAATCGCTCTAATCCGCATAGTACGAGTCTCACGTTCGCCTTCTCGCGGCATTGGTTCGTCATAGGGCGAAGAGACCACAAATAACGAATTAAAAAATAATATCGAAGTCCCCGCGATAACGCCGATGGTAGGTGCCGAAGAAAATGCCGAACTGGGGGTCATCAGTATTAGCGTGCACCGCAAGGGCATTGAAATGGTTGCTGAGATTCAGGCCGGTGAGAGACAATCGAATCGAGTATTTAGGATTTACTTTAAAATCCTTCACGATCCGCGCATCCAGCGATAAAAAGTTAGGGAAACGGCTCGCATTGGGCGCTCCCGCGTAATCCTGCAGGATATTCACATTCGAATACGGAAACCCGCTGCGATATTCGACCAGCGGCAGAATCTGCATGCGCGGGCGGGGCACATCGACGGTCCCCCACCACAGAAAACGGTTAGGCACATCGCCCGGCAGATGCGCATAGACGTTTGGGCGCACCAGCGGATTTGGAAAATTCCCGAGGTATGCGTCGAAACTGTTGAGGCTGCCTTCGGCGCGGCTATGAGTATAGGAAAAGACCAACTGCTGCCCATCTTTCCAATTGAATTTCGCCGTCACCTCCGCTTGGCGATAACGCGAGCGGCCGTCGCCATTCAATACGATTTCATTGTTCGAAGCAAGCACCGCCGGCTCAAACACCACCAGGCCCACGGAACGGTTGTCGGAATAAACGCCGCGCAAGCGGAACCAGCGGGAAAAAGCATGCTCAACCTGTAAATCCCAGGTCGCTCCGCGCGGGGAGAAATCGCCTGCCACTTGCGCACCATTGACAAAAAATGATCGCGGGCCGGTGATACTGCCGATGACATTGACGTATTGGATCGGCGCACCCAGCGGAGAACCGTCCGCGGCGTAGAACGTGACGGTTCTTTGCGGGTAGCGCGAGAAAGTGTAAATGTTAAGCGGCACATGGTCATAAAACTGGCCAAACCCCAAGCGAAACACGGTCCGCTCCCCAGGAAACGGGGCCATGACAATCCCCGCGCGCGGCGCGATGCGCAGGCTGCCAGGCAATCTTTGATGTTCCACCCGGGCGCCGAAATCAAGAGATACTTTGGGGCCAAACGACCAGTGATCCTGCGCAAAAGCGGTGAATTCGAGATCGGCGCGGTTGAAGGGATTCCGGTTCGAAAAAGCGATCCGCTCCAGCAATTGCCCCGCCCGGTTCAAAATATTGACCGGGCGGTAGGTGAACTGCCCTTCATCGCTCGATCCGGTCAAGGAAGTTCCCATTTTCAACAAATGCGTGCCGGCCGCGCGCAGCGGCACGGGGGACCAGGTTTCGAGCCACTCTGTGCGGCTGGCGGTGCGGTTCTGCACCCCGAAATAATTTCCGGAGTTGCCCACTGGAGAGAGCATCATATCGCCCGCACCCTGCGAACCAATCGCAACGTCGAAGCGCAACACGGTGACACTGCTATCTAGAATGCCGCCGAAAAGCCCCCAATGATCGGCGGCCGTTCCCACGTAATTGTGTTGCACGTAGCTGGGTGTAACAGTTTGAGGATTGAAAAAATCCGGGTTGACGAAATTGATGTGCTGGGGGCTCAAATGAAACGTTGTCGTGATAATTTGTTTCGGCGATAAAACCACATCCAGTTGCGTAAAGGAATTGACCCACTCCTTTTTCGACTCGTTACGGGGAAACGGCAGGGTCAGGACAGATTCGCGCTGTAAGTTGTATTGCAGCGCCGTATTCAGAAACACGCGGTTGTGTATCAGCGGTCCGCCCAGCACTCCCCGCGGCGACACATCGCGAATGCCGCGCAGATGCCAGCTCCGGATGCGGAAATCGGGGAACGGATCGTTGAGTTCGGCGTGCCATTTCTCGCCCCCGCGGCGGGTTTCGACGGCGACTACGCCCGAAGTGAAGCGGCCATACTGCGCCAAGAACGGTGTATTCAGCACGTTCACAGACTCGATGCTATCCACCGGAATGGTTTGGCCGAATTTGCCGGTAGCAGGATCGGTCACATCGGTTTGATTCACCACCAACGCGCTGCGGTGTTCGCCCGAGCCTTCGATGGTAAGCTCGCCATCCGGCAAGCGCACAATTCCCGGCACCAGCGGAAGGATGTCGGAGACCGTAGCGGGCCGGGTCGGCAGAATTTTGACTTCGTTGAGACGCACCTCCGTACTCTGCGAGGCGCTCTGTTCGATGACGCTGGCGGCGGCCGTCACGTCAACGCTCGACCGTTGCGCCTGGGGCGTTAAAGTGAGCGTGATCTCGGCTCGGCCGCTGGTCATCGTCATCGCGCGGGCAGCCGGGTCGAAACCGTCCTTGGTCGCGGTGATGTTCACGCTCCCGCAGGGCACACGCGCGAAATCGGCGACGCCCAATGACAATGTGCTGGATTGTCCCAAAGTATCCTTGCCGGAAACCACCCGCACCTCGGCATTGAAGATGGGACCCGATTGGGAATCGACGACAAACACCCGCAATTCGGCCGGCGCACAGGTCGGCCCGGATTGACCTAACACAAAGCCGCTGGCAAGAAGAACAAGAATCGCAGCTAGCAGATAACGAAGAACCATTTGTCGGGGGCTAAGCCTCGTACTTCTCCATCTCTAATTGATCGCCCACCGCGGTCTGCGATTTCTGGATCATCCCCACCGGCAGTTCCAGCGTCGAATGCGCGCGCACACTGAAGGCGATGCGGCTCTTCACCATATTCGGCCGCAATTTCGTTACTAGGCGCTTCTTATTAAGGAAGACGACGTCGATGGCAAACTTCATGAAGAACGAATGTACCCCCTCGCAGGGAACGATCCACAATCCCTCACCGTCGGCCAGACCCGTGTGTTTCAAAAGGCCCCGGTTGCGAGTCGCGCTGGTGTCGGCGATATCGGCACGGTCCGCGAGCAGCGTATTCTTGGTGAGATTCCGGACACGGAGTTTCAAGCTGCCCATTATAATAGATGTATGGAGAAGGCTACCTTTGGCGCAGGCTGTTTTTGGGGCGTAGAAGCCGCTTTTCGCCGTATGGCGGGCGTCGAATCCACCCAGGTCGGCTATGCCGGCGGCAAGAAGGATCACCCTACTTACGAGGATGTCTGCACGGATCGCACCGGCCACGCCGAAGTAGTCGAGGTCACTTTCGATCCCAAGGTAATCAGCTACCACGACCTGCTCGAAGTTTTCTGGAACAATCACAACCCCACCACGTTGAACCGGCAGGGGCCGGACGTGGGCGCACAATACCGCTCCGCCATTTTCTTCCACTCACCGGAGCAGGAGGCGGAGGCGAAGGCCTCGCGCGACGCCGCGCAGGCCCGGTTTCCCCGCCCTATCGTCACCGAAATCACTCCGGCCCAACCCTTCTGGCGCGCCGAGGAATACCATCAGCAGTACCTCGAAAAGCGCGGCCTGTCGCACTGCCATATTTAAAGAAAGAGGTCCCTTGAAAATTGGTTTTGTCAGCTTAGGATGCCCGAAGAATCTGGTGGATACAGAGGTCATGATGGGCCAGCTCACCAGTTCCGGCCATGAGCTGACGCCGCACCCCTCTGACGCAGACGTGATCGTAGTGAACACCTGCAGCTTCATCGACCCCGCCAAGCAGGAATCGATCGACACCATCCTCGAGATGGCGGAGTACAAAAAAACCGGCCGCGCGCAGAAGCTAATAGTCGCCGGATGTCTGGTGGAGCGCCATCGCGGCGAAATTCAGAAGAACATGCCCGAGGTCGACGCGGTTATCGGCACCAACGAACTGGAGCGCATCACCGCGCTTTGCGAGGGCGTAGAGCCTCAAGCCAATGTCATGGACGCGTATCTCTACCATGATCTGACCCCGCGCGTACTCTCGACGCCCAAGCATTACGCTTACATCAAAATCGCCGAGGGTTGCGATCACCCCTGCACCTTCTGCGTAATCCCGCAGTATCGCGGGGCATTCAGGAGCCGCCGCTTCGAGTCGGTGATCTCGGAAGCAACGCGCCTGTTCTCGCAAGGCGTCCGCGAGATCAACCTCATCGGCCAGGACACCACCTGCTACGGCGAAGACTTCGGGTTGAAAGACGGACTCGCGCTGCTGCTCGCCCGCTTGGCGGAGATCGAGACCGACCACGAAAAATGGGTCCGCTTCCTGTATGCGTATCCCAACAAAGTAACGCAGAAGTTGCTCGACACCCTGGCACGGCATGATGCACTGGTGAAGTACATCGACATGCCGCTGCAGCACGCGAGCGCCGCAGTCCTGAAGCGCATGAAGCGCGGGGCCAGCGGCGAAATTTTCCTCAAGCTGATCGAGCGCATCCGCAAGACCATTCCGGGCGTGGCAATCCGCACCAGCATGATCGTCGGTTTCCCCGGTGAGACCGATCGCGACTTCGAGGAACTCTGCCAGTTCGTTCAGGCCGCTAAATTCGACCGCCTAGGCGTGTTCTCCTATTCCGACGAAGATACCAGCAAGAGTTTCGATCTGGATGCGAAGGTGGACCCGCGCACTATTTATAACCGCAAGCGCCACTTGATGAGCCTGCAGCGCAAGATTTCCCGCGCCAAGAACCGGATGCTCGTCGGCCGTGAATTTCGAGTGCTGGTAGAAGGCCCCACCGAGGATTCCGAGCTCGTCTGGGAAGCGCGCCTCTCGACGCAGGCGCCTGATATCGATGGCGTGTGCTATATTTCCGACCCCGGCGAGAGCCCGCTGCACGCAGGCGAGATGCGCACCATGCGCATAGTCGAAGCCCATGATTACGAACTCACCGGCGAATTGATCGATATTCCCGCGCGAGCGGGCCAGCCCCTCTTCCAAATTGCCCAACTTGTTTAAGCATGCGGTGTCCCATCTGCGAAAAAGAAGTGAAGTCTGAGGACCCGGAGATGCCTTTCTGCAGCGAGCGTTGCCGCTTGATCGACCTGGGCAATTGGGCTTCGGAAAAGTACGTCATTCCCGGACCACTCGAATCCGCCGGCCAGAACGAGGACGAAGATTGAGCGTCCTGGCGCGGTTGATCGCCACGTGGTTCGGATGCGGCTACGCCCCTAAAGCTCCGGGCACGGCCGGATCGCTGGCGGCGCTTTTGATCGCCTGGATCTTGCACGCTTACGCCGGCGTATCGGCTATGGGAATGGCGTGGCTTTCGGTAGCGCTTTCGTTCCCTGGCATCTGGGCCGCCGATGCCCTCGCGCGCGCGGTCGGCAAAAAGGACCCTCAAATCGTCGTGGTGGATGAAGTGGTCGGACAGTGGATGACTCTCGCCGGCGCCACCACCCTCAACTGGAAAAGCTGGCTGCTCGCGTTCGCGCTGTTCCGCCTGTTCGATATTTGGAAGCCCCCGCCAGTGCGGCAACTGGAGCGTTTACCCGGCGGAGTCGGCATCGTGGCCGACGACGCCATGGCAGGCGTTTACGGCGCGCTTGTATTGTTCGCGGCTGGATGGTTCAATCTTTATTAGTAGACGAATTTCCCCTGTCGGTTCCTATGGCCTTTCGTAAATCCTCCGATCCCCGTCCGCAGATTCTGGAAGTGTCGCCGGCGGCGGCGATCCCAGGCGGTGAATTTCGAGTCCGCGGCAAGAATTTTACCGGCGCCGGGCAAGCCTCGGTCACGATTGGTGCAGCGCCGGCGCCGCTGGTAGTGGGCTCGGATTCCTACCTGATCGTGCGCGTGCCTGATAACGCGGTCGGCGGTCAACTGGTGGTATCCCACAACGGCGATATCAGCGTTCCCCGGCCCTTGCAGGTGGGCGTGCAGATCGCCGATGGCCTTCATCCCGTTGCCAATCCGGCGGTCGATAGCCACGGCAATATCTACGCCACCTTCAGCGGCTCGCGCGGCCAGAAGACGCCGGTGTCGATTTTTCAAGTGGAGGCCACCACCGGCCAATCCGTTCCGTTCGTCGGCGACCTGATGAATGCCAGTGGACTGGCCGTCGATCAGGACGATGTGCTCTACGCCTCCAGCCGCCACGAAGGCAATATTTATCGTGTGCCTTCGGCGGGCAACAGCGCGCTCTATGTGGAAGGCATGGGCGTAGCCACCGGCATCGCATTCGATCCCGACGGCAACCTGTACGTCGGCGACCGCAGCGGCACTATCTTCAAAGTCAGCCGCCAGCGCCAGATTTACGTTTTCGCCACGCTCGAATCTTCGATTTCTGCATACCATCTGGCCTTCGGACCAGACAACTATCTGTATGTGACGGGACCCACCACGTCCAGCTTCGACTGCGTGCACCGAATTTCTCCGGCCGGTGAGGTGGACGTGTTTTACCGCGGCCTGGGGCGTCCCCAGGGCATGACTTTCGACGCCGAAGACAATCTATACGTGGCCGCATCGTTCCAGGGACGCCGGGGCGTGGTGCGCATCACCCCTGAGAGACAGGCCGAATTATTCCTCTCCGGCCCGGGCATCGTCGGTCTCGCCTTCGCGCCCGGCAAGGACCTGGTGCTCGCCACCAGCAGCGCGCTCTATCGCGTCCACGTGGATATCGACGGACGGCGTTCCGCATAGTTTCGCCACGAAATCATGGCAGACGCGGAAATCATCGCCGTCGGCTCCGAATTGTTGACGCCGGACCGCATCGATACCAACTCCCTATGGTTAACCGCGCAACTGAACGAACTGGGCGTAGAGGTGCGCCGCAAGGTGGTGGTCGGAGACGATCGCGAGTTGCTGGCCGCCGCGGTGTGCCAATCGCTCTCCGAGGTAAGCATCGTTATTTTAAGTGGCGGCTTGGGACCCACCGAGGATGACATCACCCGCGAAGCCGTCTCTCAAGCCCTCGGACGGCCCCTGGTTTTCCGCCAGGACTTGCTCGACGCTCTCACCGGGCGCTTCGAGCGCCTGCAACGTAAAATGGCGGATAACAACCGGCGCCAGACGTTCGTGATCGAGGGCGCAGAGCCGCTGCCGAACGGGCGCGGCACCGCTGCCGGACAGTGGTTCGAAAGCAACGGTAAAGTGGTCATGCTGCTGCCCGGTCCGCCCCACGAATTGCAGGCCATGTTCACGGGCGAATGTATGCCGCGCCTGCGCCGCAAGCTGCCGCCGCAAGTGATTCGTACCCGCTTTTATCGCGTGGCCGGCATGGGCGAATCGGATCTGGATCAACTGATCTCGCCCGTGTATAAGCCCTACGCGAATCCCACCACCACGATTCTCGCTGGCGCAGGCGACATCCAAATCCATCTCCGCGCCCATGCGGAAACCGAGCCCGAGGCCAATGCGCTGCTCGACGCTGTCGGCCCTCCGATTGAAAAATTGCTGGGCGACCGCATCTACTCCCGTAATGGCGCGAGCCTGGAGGAAGTAGTCGGCGAACAATTACGCGCGCGCCGCGCCACCCTGAGCGTCGCCGAGAGCTGCTCCGGCGGATTGCTCGGCGGCCGCATTACCTCAGTCCGCGGCAGCTCGGATTACTTCGCCGGCGGATTTCTGGTGTATACCGATCGGATGAAGACCGAGTTATTGGGCGTGACCCCGGAACTGCTCGCGGAACACACCGCCGTCAGCGAGGAGTGCGCCCGCGCCATGGCCGAGGGAGCGCGCCTCCGCACCGGGTCCACTTTCGCGGTTTCAGTGACCGGCGAAGCAGGGCCGGAGAGCCAAACCGGAGCGCCTGTTGGCACCGTAATCATCGGCTACGCCGCACCCGGCGTCGAACCGCAAGCCAAGCGCTACTTGCTCTTCGGCGACCGCAACGGCGTCCGCGCCCGCGCCGCCCAATGGGCTCTCGACGAACTGCGCCGCAAACTCCTCTAATACGATTTCAGAAACCACTTTCCTTCGAGCGCCATCTGCTAAACTTAGAAACCAGCGTATTTTATTGCTGTCCGTGCGTGCTTGATGCGTGCTGTCCGCGCGGAGTGCGGGCGGCGTGCGGATGCGGGCGCGCGACACCAACTGCGATCCCCTCCCCGGCGCCAATTTCTGAATCGAGTGAGGAATTCGTGAAGCCAAGTCTTGAGAGTGTGTTGCTTTGTCTGCTGCTGGCAGCGGCCTCGGGCCTCGCCCAGGAGCAGCCACCCAGCCCAACCCCTGACCAGGCTCCTTCCGCCACGCCAGCGCCGGCGACGAGCGGTGGGGCCACCGCCACCCTCGCGCCACCCAAAGAAGTTTCCTCTACCGTCAACACCGGCACCGGATTTTCGATCGAGCCAATGTATTGGTACACCCGCAACCAGCCCATGCTCTTGCGCGGCGGCGCCACCGACCTCAACGTCCACCCCGGCAACTTCGACTATCCGAATCGCCCAAAACCCTCCATCGGCGCCCGGGTCACGATCCCGGTATCGAAGAACGGAACGGTTCGCGCATCCTATTTTCAGACCCAAAGCACCGGAACCACGACTGCCTCTGGAAACCTGAACCTGTTGGGCCAGGAAATCACTAGCGGCGACTTCCTGGCGACCCGTTATCGCGTCGAAGCCTTCAAACTTTCCTATGACTACTTGACCTATTTCTGGAAGCGCAAGAATTCGGAAATTCGCGTCAAGACGTTATATGAAGTCCAGCGCATCAGTATCGCCAATGAAGTGGATGACTTCCAGGTTGATTCGACCGGCGCGCTCATAAACATCAACCCCGCCGAGGGCACCAAGACCATTTTTTGGCCCAGCTTTGGACTGGGACTCGAACACACTCTATCCCGCCACTTCCGCTGGGAAGCGCGCGCCTCGGGTTTCGCCATTCCGCACCGGGCCGTCCTGGGAGACGCCGAAGCCGTCATCGCGCTTCGCGTGGGCCATTTTGAATTGCTCGGCGGCGGCCGCTGGCTGCACTTCAAGACGAATCCACAAAGTACCCAGTACAACATCGGCACTCTCTACGGTCCTTACGCGAGCGTTCGCTATTACTGGAAGAAGCAGTAGCAGGAATTGCCGCCCATTCCGCAACCGCAGAATCCGCCTGAACCGCAACGCCTATTCCAGCCCGATTAGCGGCCGCGAGCGCGTGATCCTGTTTTCGGCCTGCGAGGTTGACGAACCGGCTCCTCTTCGGCAATGCCAGACAGGATGACCCGCTCGCGATCGGGAAACTCGGCGACCAGGGAGAGGCTTCCGCCCATCGCCGCGACCGTCTTACGCAGAGTGGAAAGCAAGATATCACTGCGTTTTTCAAGGCGGGATACGCCGTCCTGCGTGATACCGAGGCTACTCGCGACGCGTACCTGCGTAAGTTTCCGAGCCCGCCGAAGTTCCCGCAGGGTCATCTCATCGGCAATCAATTGGGCGGCGCGGGTCTCGACCTTCTTGCGTTGCGCGGGGTTCAGCTTATCGATGATGTCATTCACATTTCGGGACATAACTACTTCTTTTCCTCTTTTCCAGCCGGGCTAAATGGGTATCAAACCGCTCATCGGCCTTGGCGATGAGTTGCTTGTAAAAACGTTTCTCGCCGCCACCGGACTTATCCCCAGCCGCAAGAAGGATTGCCTTGCGCCTGGTGTCGAAGGCAAAGGCGATGCGCCATTCTCCGTCAGCGGCGCTCAAACGCAGCTCCTTCATATTCGCGTGCCTGGAACCGCTTAGTGTATCGACGCGGGGCCTTCCTAATTGAGGGCCGAATTGTTGCAGCAATCGAGCAAGGGCTAGAATTTCCATCCGCACATCATCGTCCAGATCGTCGAATTCAGATTCAAACTCATCGCCGATTTCAACGGCCCATCTCACACTTTGGATTATGGCATGCAGGACATTATGGTGTAAAGTACATATTGGCGACTTGCGGCTTTTTGCCCAACGGTAGAGCGGCTGCGCCGTTTATTGCGCGTTTTGTTAATCGGCCAGCGGCCGCCGGGCAAGGGCGATTTAACCATTACGTGTTTGGCGACTTAGAATTGAATATGCCCTCGATACAACTTTCACTATTCGGCGGCGTTTCTCTTTCAGCTTTGATTGTATTCGGGCTGCTTTGGACGATCTTCCGGTACCGGACTCGCGGAGCAGGGCCTTTCTATTTCGATCCTCAGGACTGTTTTGACGCCCAAATCAAAGGCCGAGTACTCCCGAAGTCGGCCTCGTCCGCGACCTTCGAGCCGATGCTCAAGCACTATATCGGAGTGATGCAGTTAATCGTCACAGTTTCTGCAGCTTCGATAGCTTTTGGTGGCGGCAACCAAGCTGTTCCCTTAATCAAGATTGCCAAACTGTTTGTGACGTGGAGCATTGCCTACGGTGTGGCTTTTTGTGCCATTCTGTTGTGGCGGTACGACGAATACACCCAGAACATGAGAAGTTACACCCCGGCGTGGTATACGACAGTGGTCGCGCTCGGCTTTTCAAGCTTCAGCTGCTTCATTGTTGGCTATCTCGTATGGGGGTGGGGATTGATTTAGGTAAGGCCGTTCGCAGCGGTGGTTCGACGCATCATATCGTTGCGCGCGACCAGATTTTGATGAGGAGTTGAGAATGACTCAACGCTTAGAAAAAGGCGAAGGAGATTTGTGGGGACTAGTCGGACTGGCTATCCTCGGACTTGTCTGCTACGGGGCATACTCGCTATTCGTTAACATCGGGGGTGGATTCGGGGAACAGGAAGGCTATGTAAAAACCGATGATTGCAGGGAATCTTTGTT